>CAMWLH010000388.1 GCA_947175045.1 uncultured Clostridia bacterium
AGTCCCTCGCGCAGTTCGAGAAAACCTACGGCAAAGAGGGCGCGGAGATCATCGTTGACAACTGCCAATGCACCTTGTTCGGAGCGTTCGCGCCCAACTCCAAGACCGCCGAGGCAATGTCCCAAAACCTCGGCAAGCAAACTGTTCTTAGCGGAACGGTAACGCGCTCATCGGGAAACGGCGGCGCTAACCGTCAGCTTCAGATGATTGAACGACCGTTGATGACCGTGGACGAGCTGAAATCCATGCCCAAAGGTCACTTTATCGTGATGAAAACAGGCTGTAACCCGATGAAAACGCGGCTCAAGCTGTTCTTTAAATGGGGTATCCAATTTGAAAATGCCTACTCGATTGAGGAAAAGTCCGAACGCAAGGTGCAGTATGCCGACAGTCGCGAGGTGGTGGCGGCTGTGCTGAAAAAATTTCCGCCTAAGCCTGTGCCAATTGAGTTCCAGCAAGATTTTGATGACGACTCAATTGAATTGCCAAACAGAAAACGCTCAGCTAAAATGAGGACAAAGCAATAATCGAAACCGCAGCCAACAGATAACATCGGCTGCGGTTACATTTTATCCTTTGAAATATCCTTTTTTAAAAATCTCTTTGTAATAAGCTGCGCACAAAATCCTGTAAAAGCTCCCGCTAAACACCCAGAAACTATTAAAAACGGGAAATAGCCTATAATGCCCTTTCCTATCATAAAAACCGCAACAGCGATCTGCCCGCTATTGTGCAAGACAGCTCCGAAAACGCTGCTTAACCAGATATGCGAGCTATCAATTATCCTTTTCAAGAATAACATTCCCGCAACACACAAAACGCTGCCCGCAAAGCTATACAGAAGAGCTGTCATATTTCCGCCGAATATTGCGGCGAGAAAAATTCTGACGCCCACCACCATCATGACCTCGCACGCGCGATAATGATACATTGCGTAAATCGTGACAATATTGGCAAGACCGAGCTTAATTCCGGGTATGGGGAACGGATTTGGAATTTGCAGCTCCACAACAAATATCACAAGCGCAATGCCCGTAAGCAAAGCAAGTTCGGTCATTTTTTTCGCTTTCATCAATTCACCACCGCATCAAAATCATTTTCCGCAAATTCGATAACAAGCCTGTTCGGAAGGCATACTATCGGTATACCCGACCTTAACCTACCCATATTAACACAGACTTTATCGGAGCAGTCCGCATGGGAAACACGAATTTCACCATTCTTGATCTCGATCAGATTTTTTCGCCCCTCAAATTCCATTTCTATAAATTGATCCTCAGCTTTTGAAATGTCGATTTCCCTCACAACCATACCGTTTTGGGAAATACGCACAACGCCTGTTTTCGGGGCACTTAAAGCTAATATGCAGCCCGCAATTCCTGCCACGAAAATTATTCCCGCGATCAAATACAAAACCTTAATTTTCATACTCTATCACATGAACTCCCCTGTCGTATGCCAAGTTGAGCGTGAAACGCTCTTTAAGACCCTCGGTAAGATATATTTCACCGTTTTGCAAGATCAATATCATCTCAAAATCGCGTTTTTCACGCCAGAATTCAGCGGCGTTTTCAAGCCCCATAACAAAAACCGCCGTAGAAAGAGCGTCGGCGCGCTTTCCCTCGCTTGCAACTATCGTTGCGGAAGCAAGTCCGCTGTCGGCAGGATAGCCTGTGGACGGGTCGATTATATGCCCGTAGGAAATACCGTTTTCATCGGTAAAGAACCGCTCGTAATTTCCCGAGGTCACGACCGCCGCATCACTTATCTCAAGCACACCAATCGTACCCTCTCCAAACGGACTGCGTATTCCCAACCGCCAATCCGCTCCGTTTTTTTGTCCGATAAGCTGAATGTTGCCGCCGATATCGAGAAGCGCGGAGGTAATACCGTTCTCCCTTAAAATTTGTATTACCTCATCACCAGCCGCGCCCTTTCCTACCGCACCCAAATCAAGCTGAACGTCCTGTTCGAGCCGCACGGAGTTTCCCACGACGGTAACCCTCTCGCTTCCGACATTATGCAAAAACTCTTTGATCTCCTCCGCAGACGGTACGCGGTTTTCGCCTGTTGTAAATCCCCAAGCCGTTAAGATAGGATATATTGTCGGCTCAAATGTCTTGGTTTCATTCGCCGTTTGCAGAGAGTAAGCGATCAGATCGGCTGTTTGTTCGCTTACTGTCACAGAATTTCCGTTTGCGTGATTTACCGCGTAAATATCACTGCTCTCATCGGTGACCGACCACATAGCCTCTATCTCAACAAAACGCTTTTCCGCAAGTTCTAATGCGTCCTCGGCGTTTTCCCCGTATGCAGTGAATTTAACATAAGTATCCATCGCGAAAAATTCCTTGGAATACTCGGTTGAATTGTCTGTTGATCCGCACGCGGTGAATATCAGCAAAGCAAATATCAAAAAAGCGAATTTAATCTTCATTTTTCTTTCCAGCCCGCCTTAAAATAACGGAGATATAATGTCCAATGAAAACGAAAAGCCCCATTATTGCCATATAATCAAGGATAAAAAATATCAGCGGCTCTTCAAAATCAAAAAACACAAATTGCGTTTTCAAAAACAAATATTGAGCTAAATCTCTTTTAATAAACGCGTAAACGCCATATCCCGCAATTGCCGTTCCTACCGCTATTAACGTCCATTTTACGGGAGGCTTTGAGGTGTTCTTTCTTACCAAATTCAGCATAATTATCCAATGGAAACCGAGGTGCAGGCTCATCAGAATAAATCCCCAATATGCCGAGAGCATATGAAGCGTCCTCCCGAATGAGCGTCCGCCGCTTATTGGCAAAAAGCTCAAGGCGTGACGGGAAATTATCACAC
>CAMWLH010000389.1 GCA_947175045.1 uncultured Clostridia bacterium
TTTCAAGCAGAAGACGGCATACGAGATGTAGAGAGGGCTCGTGGGCTCGGAGCTGGGTATAAGAGACAGCTCGTCCTCCATGTCCTCGGGAGCGGGGGAGAGCGGAAGCACTATTTCCTCCCTTGCGGCGGGGAAATCAGTGCCTCCGTCGTGCTCGGGAGCCTTTAATGACTCATTGTAAAGCGGGAAAGAGATCATCGCCTTGAACATATCCCCGTCAATCTCTATTTTAAAATCGCCGCCGCAGGCGAGCGCGAAGCCCTGCGCTATTGACAGACCCAGCCCCGAGCCCTCTGTCGTGCGGGATTTGTCGCCGCGCGTAAAGCGCTCGAGAATTTCCTCCGTGGTAAAGTTCATCTCGTAGGAGGCGATATTCTTGATGGTGATCACCGCGCGGGGAGGCTCCTCGCCGCCATCGGTCTTTTCAAGGGAGTAGTATATCCTAGTCCCGCTGAGGGAGTATTTCAGCGCGTTGTCCATAAGATTCTGTATTATTCTGTAAATACGCTTGCCGTCGCTTACCACTGTAACGGGCGGATCGCAGATGTTAGCCTTTACGATAAAGCCCGAGCGGGATATTTTATCTTCCATTTCAGCCAATGTCTGGTAGGAGAGCTTGTTTAGGTCGAGCTGCTCGTTTGCTACGGCGATCTCTCCGCTGGTGGTCTTGGCAAGCTCGAAAACGTCCGCGACGATGTTTTTCAGACGTGTGGATTTCTGCTGCAATATCGTTACATAATCCCGCGCGGCGGGGGAGAGCTCCTCGCGCGAAAGCAGCTCCACATAGCTTATAATAGATGTCAGCGGCGTTTTGAGATCGTGGGAGACGTTGGTCACCAGATCGATCTTCATGCGCTCCGCCCGCACGCTTTCCTCAATGCCCTTGCGGTACTGTGAAGCCAGCTTGTACAGCTTCTCGCTGCTTTCGGCGTAGGGGGAGTTTTTATGCAGCGGTTCGGAGTAGGCGTAGTTACCGTTGTACATCTCCCTTATCTGGCGTTCCAGCACCGCCAGATCGCGCTGTATAGCATATCTTCCGTACAGGAACAGCACGAACGCGAAAACCTCAAGTATTACCCAGATAGCTGCTATCGCGTATACCGCAAAGAAAAGAATGATATTGAGCGCGGTGATTATTATAAACACCAGATCCATCATCAGCAGCTTTTTTGACGTGCTGCCCTTGAAAAGCTCGCCTGTAAGCATCTCCTTTAAACAGCGGAAAAACCGCGCGATGTGCCTGCCGCCCCATTTCAGGATATACCACAGTCCCATAATCAGGCAGACGATAATGCTGCCCCTCGCGAAGCGCTTGTTTTTGCTGCGGACGTTCATGCATACTATAAAATAGAGGAGAACCAGCGTGATGACCGCGAATACTCCGCCGAAGCATATCATGCAGAGCATTCTCAACGGCTTGCTCCAGTTGCCGCTGTTCGCAAACGCGTTTCCGCTTATAAGCGAGGGCATTATCACCGCTAGGCACAGCAGTCCGAGGGGTATCTCGTAGGGCACCATGAAAAAGGGGTGCAGCTTTACCGTGCCGTCGGGACATTCTCCCGTGACCCTGCAGATAATACACATCAGTATTATTCCGACCGCCAGCAGCAGTATATCCGACACGCAGATTATCCACATATTATTTTTTACCTGCAGCCAGTAATTTTCGATATTTTCGTATCCTTTTGTGCTCAAGCCGATTGATATGGCTGTGATCTCCTGTTGTTCGTAGGCGTTCCCGACGTGGATGTAATAGTTCTCATAGCCGATAAAGCCGCCCTCGCTGTGGCGCTCGAGGTCATACTGCCAGCACGGAGTGAAGCTGCTTATGAAAACTTTACCCGATCCGGTCTCTATACGAATGTAAAAATCCGCGTTGCTCACGAAGTCGGAAAGCTTCTTTTCGTTACCCGTCAAATGATTAAACAGTGTCCGCTCGTTTGACAGCACCGTGCTTCTGAATATCTCCGTTTTCACCACATTGTCGGTCAGCATAGCGTCAAAGCCCATGGCGTTCCGCATATAGCCATGAGCGGGGGCGAAGCCCGTGATTATTCCGATAGCCGCAAAGCAGGCTATGTACATGATAAGCAGCAGCCCTTTTACAGTGCCGCTTCTGCTAAATTTTTTCGATTTTGTATCCAATTCCCCACACCACCTTTAAATATTTCGGCTCGCTCGGGTTGATCTCGATCTTTTCCCGAATACGGCGGATATGCACCATTACTGTATTTTCCACCGAATAAGCCGTTTCATTCCATACTCTCTCGTAAATTTCCTCCGCGGAGAACACTCTGCCCGCGTTTCCCATTAAAAGCTCCAGAATACTGTATTCCTTTGCGGTGAGCTTCGACGGCTCGCCGTCCGCGTAAACCGTGCGCTCGTCCCGCTTAAGCAGCAGCCCTCCCACCTTAAGGTCTTTTGAGGGGGAGCGATTGGAGTAGTCTCCAAGCGCCATATAGCGCCGAAGCTGGCTCTTTACCCTTGCGACAAGCTCCGAGGGTGAAAAGGGCTTTGTGATGTAGTCGTCTGCTCCCACGGAAAGCCCGAGTATCTTGTCGCTCTCCTCCGCCTTGGCGGAGAGCATTATGATGGGGATATTCCGCTCGTTTCGTATTTTTATCGTTGCGGATATCCCGTCCATCTCGGGCATCATTATGTCGATTATTATAAGGTGTACCTCAGCGGAGCATAGCGCCTCGACCGCTTCAAGCCCGTTGTAGCAGCGTATTGCTTCGATCCCTTCGGGCTCCAGCAGTTTGGCTATGGCGCTGACTATTTCTCTGTCATCGTCCACTATAAGAACGCGATGTGTCATTGCATTTCCCCCTTTTATTT
>CAMWLH010000390.1 GCA_947175045.1 uncultured Clostridia bacterium
ATAGGCTTTCTTGCACATCTCCGTGATCTCGGCAAAGGTATACTCGCTATTACCCTGCAATATCACCTGATCGCCCGTACCTTTTGCGGATTTTCTCACGGTACGCTTTGGAGCAGGAGCAGCCGCTTTTTTCGATGTGGTTTTTTTCTCCGATTTTGACGCCGCTTTAGGTGCTGTCTCAACCTTTGGAGTTTCAACCTTATTTACGGATTTTCTAACGTTCTTTTTAGCGGTAGTGGCGGTGGATTTTGCGGCGGTCGGAACAGCAGCCTTTGGAGCGGCGGATTTTTTCGTTGTCTTTTTTACAGGCTTGTCCGCTGACTTTGCGGCAGTCTGAGCTGCTTTCGCTTTGGTGGCACGCGGCTTTTTCGTCGGTGCAGCTTGTGCGGTAGGTTTTGTTGCCGCCTGAGCGGAAACATTCTCGTTGTCGATTTTCTTTTTACCTCTCGGCATAACGGGTATCCTCCTTAGTTTGATTGATAGTTTTAGTATAACATAATATAGATAGCTTGTCAAGTTTTTTGACTTTTGTAATGCGAAATGTTGTTTAAGCCAAAACTGACTCGATCGACAATTGTATGGAAATGCTGTATAATGTGATTATAGTGCTATTCATTGCCGAACGGGTTAAGATGAATTATGAAAGGAAATTCAAATGATTTCTAAAATAATACAGACACTTTCAAGTCTGGATTTAAGGCTTTATCTGTTTGGTCCAAATAAATCACCACTACGTTGTGGTGATAAGGTATATATCAAGGAAAGAATGAAAGGGATAAAATCATATTCTCTTATGACCATAAAGGGATTCCAGTACTGCGACGACATAGCAGAATTCCACCTCGTAGATGATAACAATGGTGACTTCTATTGCAATATTGAAAAAGTTTACCCATATAAAGGGCAGGATTTGAAAAAACAGAAGATATATGATATTGTATCACATACAATCATACTCGTTCTTTTGGTGGCGGTAATGGCTTTCTTTTGCCTAAATCCAGACCTGTCAATATACGCGTTATATAATTTTAAAAATAATTTCTAAATGGAGGTTTTTATGCGAGTAGATACAATGGACATAGTTTGCACAATGTCATACTTGATAGGTGTGCGTAAAGAATTGTTACATAGCTTATATGACGAAAGTTGTCCCGAATTGCTCCAACATCTTGAGGAAGATAAAAACGCTACAATTATTCGATATTTGTGCAAGCTGAGAACGGTACTTATGAAAACATTCAAGAAAACGGATACATCATTAAGGTACGATCTTACAAATATAGACAGGCTGGATTGGTTTGACACAAATAATATCTTATGGCTTGAAAACAACGGAATTCGGGTCACGCTTGCAAACAAGCGAGCCGCCGATTACTCATTACATATTAACAAACTGATAGCGGATAACATACACGATTGTCACGACTTGTTTCCCGATTGGATAAAATGGGACTATATCAAAAGATTGTTCATAATTCCCAAATTTACGGATACTGAGATACAAAAGAGAGAGTTTAGTAAATTTATGGATAAGCTAGACTGCTATCCCTATCATCAATATATTTATTGGGAGCCGTCCGAGTGCGGCAATATCTTATATACGGACGGGAAGTTTATCAATATATTATATCAAATGAATAATGATTATTTTGATGACAGATCAAAATATAAGACAGCGACCGATGAAATAAAAGATAATATATACGATTTCATAGGAAACAGTGATAAAATCGTGCTTGTCGTTGACTGCGAGAATTCAGACGTATACAAATTATACGGTATGCTCAAAAACCTTAATAACAACGAAGTTATGAAAATAAGCAAAATAATGCTGTTTGATGATATACACACTACCGACGGTTGGGATTATCTCGAAAAGGTTATTTCAATATCCGTTGAGCATATTGAAGTCGAACGAATTCACGATCATAAATCATTGGTGGATATGCGTGTTATGGCGGGCGTGTTTAGAGAGTTTTATACACATAGCGTAACGTCTTTTATTCTGCTTTCAAGCGACAGCGATTATTGGGCGCTGATCTCATCGCTCCCCGAAGCCGAATTTTTAGTTATGGTGGAATGGAATAAATGCGGACAAGCAATTAAGGACGCGCTTGAACACGAGGGAATATACTGGTGTTCTCTTGATGATTTCAGCACGGGTAAGAACGAGGATTTGAAACGTGCCGTACTGCTTGCGGAGTTAAGAAAATATCTTCCCGACCTATTGTCGTATAACGGTAAGGATTTGGTACGCAGACTTTACGCGGATACAAGAATAGAAGCTGACGAAACGGAGATGATGAATTTTTACAATAAATATATACGCTCGATAACCTTTAAAGCGGACAACGACGGAAATTTGTGCTTGAATTTAAAAGTGTAAATATATTATTCCGAATAGATTGTGCCATATATGGCACAAAAATGCTCCCTAAGTCTGATGACTTCGGGAGCATTGCTTATCTGCTATTGTTTTTTAGGGAATTATCGAGTTCGAGATGTTTCAAGAGCCGTTCTTTTTCAGCGTTGGAACTCTTCTCGAGCAGCTTTAAAATCTTAAAGTCAATTTCCTCTAAATTGAGTGTCTTTTTTCCGTTGTCGGAGCGTTCTAATATGTAGTCGAGCGAAACTCCGTAAAAATTCGCCAGCGCTATAAGGTTTGATAGGGTATAAGTACCGTTTTCAAGATTGCTGATCGTGCGTTGGTCTATGAAGACCTTTTCGCTCAATTCTTGTTGCGACAATCCGCGCTCTTTGCGTAACAGAATTAACCTGTTTGCCGCTTTGCCTTTGTTTTCCATTGTTAAAAACTCCTGTCATAATA
>CAMWLH010000391.1 GCA_947175045.1 uncultured Clostridia bacterium
TTATATTCCCGCTCAAGCTCATTCATGCGGTTTTCCGTGAATATTATGTACTCCGTGGGTATCATGGCTTTGTAAACCCCGAAAAATATCGCGCACGCCGTAAGAAATATTACAACAACGGGAATATTGATCTTTATTTTTCTCCTTTTAGTTGTTTCGGATATTTCCCGCACCCTTACCTCCCCTTCGCTGAAAAATATTTAATACATAAAATCATCAGTCATACCTTTTAAATTATTTAAGTGTCATCTGACAATTTCCATTTCAATACAATCCCATACCTCGCCCATGCAGCGGTAGCTCTCCGTTTTTTCGCGTGTTACGACCTTGAACCCGCAGGCTGTATAGCAATTTATCGCCGGTATATTGTTTTCAAAGACCCCCAGTGATATTTTACTTACCTTGATAAAATCAAACGCGTACCGTATTGCCAGCGACAGCATTTCCTTTCCGTATCCCTTTCCGCGTTTACTGTCGTCGACAATAACAAATCCGAGCCTTACCTCGTCGAGGCTGTCATCTGTCGGAAAACGCATTGTAAGATGTCCCACGACTTCGGTGTCATCAAACGCCGTCATTCCCCATATCCGCCCGCTGTTTCTGTCCCCGTCATAATAATTATTAATATCGTCGGGAGTTATCGGGTATTTTCCATAGCGGTCGGCGCTCCATTGTCTTAAAGCATACTCGTCCTTTAGCCATTTGGTTATTTCCTCGGCGTCGCAGGCTTTGTACGGTCTTAATCTCAGCATATGCCCTCCCTGTTGATTGTGCGGATCGATTTGATACGATACAGCAATACAAACCTATTATATCATATTTAAGCAAAAAATGCAATATTCGGGCGATAACGGCGCAAAACTTTTCGCGGAAAATTTATTTTGTACAAGCGTTACAAAAAATCAATAAAATTTTGACAAAGCTTACATATTTTCTTTGTCACGCTTGCAAATTTGCCGTAACTGTGATAAAATTATAATATATTATTAAATTTGGGAGGGTATTTTAGTGACATTTTTAGAACGGGTCACCCAGATAAACGACGCGATAAACAGCTTCGTATGGGTGAAGATCGGATTGGTTTTGCTTATCGGAACGGGCATACTGCTCACAGTCATGACGAAGTTTTTTCAGGTAGTCCACATCAAGGAATGGTGGACAAAGACCATCGGCGCTACCTTTAAGCGCGGCAGCAAGACCCGCCATAACAAGGAAGAGGGCTCGGTATCTCAGTTTCAGGCGCTCTGCACGGCGCTTGCCGCGACTATCGGCACGGGCAATATCGCCGGCGTGGCTTCCGCAATATGCGTGGGCGGTCCCGGCGCGGTCTTCTGGATGTGGATAGCCGCTTTTTTCGGAATGATGACAAATTTCTCCGAGAACGTTCTCGGTATCTACTACCGCCGCAAAAACAAAGAGGGCGAATGGTCGGGCGGAGCTATGTATTACCTGCGCGACGGACTGGGCGGATATAAGCACTGCAAATACGTCGGACGCTTTCTCGCGGTTCTGTTTGCCATCTTTGCGGTGCTGGCATCTTTCGGTATCGGAAATATGGGACAGATCAACAAGATCGTTATCAATCTCGATTCCGCTTTGCTTAAGAACGTAGATATGGGATATGCTTTCGGCGACGTAAAGTGGACGTCCATCATTATCGGCGTTGTTCTGATGATTCTCGGCGGTCTGATAATCTTGGGCGGTCTTAAGAGGATCGCGGCGTTTGCGGAAAAGGTTATTCCGTTTATGGCGTGTGCTTATATTCTCGGCTGCATTATCGTTTTCTTTGTACATATCGGCAGCATCGGGGCGATTTTCGCTTCCATCTTCAAATTCGCTTTCGGCGTTAAGGCGGTTGTAGGCGGCGTTGCGGGCATAGCGATAAAGGAAGTTATTACGCAGGGCTGCAAGCGCGGTGTGTTCTCCAACGAGGCGGGTCTTGGCTCATCGGTTATGGTACACTCTGCTTCCAACGTGCGCGAGCCTGTAAAGCAGGGTATGTGGGGCATATTCGAGGTATTTGCCGATACAATTGTAGTCTGCACCATGACAGCGGTGGTGGTTCTGTCCTCAGGAGCTATCGACCTTGATACGGGTCTTGTGGCTGAGGGCACCGACGACGCTACTCTCGTCGCGAACTCATTCGGAAACGTGTTCGGCGTTGTGGGCGAGGTGTTCGTTTCGCTGGCGATACTGCTGTTCGCGTTCACTACGGTGGTAGGCTGGTCGCATTACGGCTCTAAGTCATTTGAGTATCTTTTCGGTATCAAAGCCGCAAAAGGCTACAAGGTATTCTTCGTGCTGATGATGATCTCGGGCGCGGTTATGACCTCCAGTCTGGCGTGGGATATCTCCGATACGTTCAACGCGCTTATGATGGTGCCCAACCTTATCGGCGTGCTGTCGCTGTCGCCGATGGTGGTTAAGATAACGAAAAACTACGTTGACAGGCGCATTAAACACAAGAACGTTGAACCCATACTTTCCTATGACGCGGATATCCAAGCGGAGCATGCAAGAGATATCGAACAGGAGGATCTGGAGCAGGCAAAAGTGTAAAATCAGAAAAAAGCTGTCCCCAAAATACTTTTGGGGACAGTGTTTATATCGGTTCGGGATTTTTGTTCTTCTTAGACCGCTTTTCAAAATACATCAGCTTATCCGATTCCTTTACAAGCTCGTCAAAATCCATATCGGGGTCGTCGCATATATAAACGCCCACGCTCACCGAAACGCGGTAGGGCTTTCCCGAGGAAGCGTTGTAGCTGTTAAGACAGGCGTTGATATCGTTCCTGAGGGTAACCTCGCTGATCTTCCCG
>CAMWLH010000392.1 GCA_947175045.1 uncultured Clostridia bacterium
GGAATAGATACGGTAAAGCTTGACGGAAAGGGATTTAAGCCCGCGGTTTCCGACGGCGCTCATTTCAAAAAGGGCGAGCTGCTCCTCAAATTTGAAGTGGACGAGATCATTAAAGCAGGTTATGATCCGACAGTCATGTTTATCGCCTCAGAGCTTGAGGACGACTCTGATGTTGAAGTGGTAACCGGCGAAGTCAAGGCGCTTGAATATGTCATGAACATATCGGAGGTGAAGTAAATGGACGGACTTCCCAAGGATTTTCTGTGGGGCGGCGCGGTCGCGGCGCATCAGGTTGAGGGCGCGTGGAATGTCGGCGGCAAGGGCATGAGCATTGTCGACGTTCTGACAGCGGGAGCACACGGAGTTGACAGGAGAATAACAGACGGTATCTGCGAGGATTTCTATTATCCCAATCACGAAGCGGTGGATTTTTATCATCAATACAAAGAGGATATAAAGCTCTTTGCGGAAATGGGTTTTAAATGCTTCCGTACCTCTATCGCGTGGACGAGAATTTTTCCGAACGGCGACGAGGATACTCCAAATGAGGCGGGTTTGAAATTCTATGACGGTCTTTTTGACGAGCTGCTGAAATATGGCATTGAGCCTGTGGTAACACTTTCTCATTTTGAAATGCCCTATGAGCTTGTGAAAAAATACGGCGGCTGGAAAAACCGCAGACTGATCGACTTTTTTGTGAAGTATGCCGAAACGGTTATGGAACGGTATAAAAACAAGGTCAAATACTGGCTGACGTTCAACGAGATCAACAATCAGAAAAACTACGCTTATCCGCTGTTCGGCTACACCTGTTCGGGAGTTATCTTCAACAACGAGCCTAATCCCGAAGAGTGTATGTATCAGACCGTTCATCATCAGCTTGTGGCAAGCGCTGTTGCGGTACAGAGGTGTCACGAGATAAATCCCGAAATGAAAATCGGCTGTATGTTGGCTTGCGTGCCGCTTTATCCGTTCTCCTGCGACCCAAAGGATATGATGTATTCCGTTGAGGCAATGCACGACCGTTGGCTGTTCGGCGATGTCCACGTCCGCGGAGAGTATCCGAGTTACGCTTTGAAAGAGTGGGAGCGCAAGGGATACAAAATCAACATAACCGATGATGACAGAGAAAATCTAAAGAACGGCACTGTGGACTTTATCGGGTTCAGTTATTATATGACGAACGCGGTCAAGGCAGGCGTTGCGATGAGCGGAAACGGCACGGACGGTTTTCCGGGAAGCGTTCCCAATCCTTATGTGGAACGCAGTGAATGGGGCTGGCAGATAGACCCTATCGGCTTGCGCTACGCGCTTAACATAATGTGCGAACGCTATCAAAAGCCGCTGTTTATTGTGGAAAACGGCTTTGGGGCAATTGACGAACCCGATGAAAACGGTAATATTAACGATGATTATCGTATTGAATATCTCAAGGCTCATATTGAACAGATGAAAAAAGCCGTTACAAACGACGGCGTGGAGCTTATGGGTTATACGCCGTGGGGCTGCATTGACTGCGTATCGTTTACAACGGGCGAAATGAAAAAACGATACGGCTTTATTTATGTCGATAAAAACAATGACGGCAGCGGCACTCTCAAACGGAAAAAGAAGAAGTCGTTTGAGTGGTACAAAAACGTAATTAAAACAAACGGCGAACGTTTGTGATCTTAGAAAGGAAAATCATTATGAAAAAATTTGATTACACTATCAAGGACGAGGTAGGTATTCACGCGAGACCCGCGGGGCTGCTTGTAAAAGAGGTCAAGAAATACGGCAGCAAGGTAACGTTAACCAAAGACGGCAAATCGGCGGACGGCACAAAGCTAATGGCAATCATGGGACTTGGCATAAAATGCGGACAGACCGTCACTCTGACAGTCGAGGGTGACGATGAGGATACCGCTTGCGAAGCGCTGAAAGCATTTTTTGAAGCAAATCTGTAAGAGTGTATTTTCGCTCGGGTTGGAGGTGACAGCATGAAAGTATTTAACGGAAAAAGCGTATGCAGTGCGATAGCGATCGGAAAAATATCTGTTTTCAAAAAGCAGGACACGGAGGTAAAACGTGTTCATATCAATGATATCAAGAGCGAGAAAAAACGCTTTGAAGCCGCAAAGTCAGCGTCTGTGGAACAGCTTCAGGCAATATACGATAAGGCTTTGAAAGAGGTCGGAGAGGCTAACGCCCAGATATTCGACATTCATATGATGATGCTTGATGACGACGATTATAACGATTCCATAAATAATATCATCGAAACTCAGGCAATAAACGCGGAGTATGCCGTTGCGGTCACCGCGGACAATTTCGCGGAAATGTTCTCCAATATGGACGACGCATATATGAAAGCGCGTGCGGCAGATGTCCGCGATATATCCAACCGCGTTATCGGCAATCTGACCGGAACGATCTCGGACGGCAGTACTTCTGAGGATAAGGTAATAATTTGCGCGTCCGACCTTGCCCCCAGCGAAACCGTATCTCTCGACAAGGATAAGGTTCTCGCGTTTGTAACGGCGCACGGCTCGTCCAATTCCCATACCGCCATACTTGCGCGGAATATGAATATCCCTGCCGTTATCGGCGTGGGAGACAAGTTTCTCGCTGAAGTAAAAGACGGCACGGAGGCAATCGTTGACGGATTTACGGGAGAGATATTTGTCGCCCCCGATGAAGCAACACGCGCAAAGCTGCTCGAAAAGCAGAGAACCGATGAAAAGAAAAAAGCGCTTTTGCAGGAGCTTAAGGGCAAGGAAAATGTTACTCTTGACGGGCGGAAAATAACCGTTTACGCGAATATAGGT
>CAMWLH010000393.1 GCA_947175045.1 uncultured Clostridia bacterium
GGCGGGTGCAGTGGTGGAGTCGTGAGGAAAATTCGCATTTAAATAATTTGCTCCTCGTCAGCACTTTATATACAGTCTGTCACCCCGCCGAAAGGCGGGGTTTACTTATTACACCAACGAGTTCAGCTCGTCAATAGCCGCGTTTACTATGGGCAGATTCTCATCGAGCTTCTGCTCCCATAGATCGCCGTCGAGCATTCCGTCGAGCATTTCGCGTATCATCGCGTTTGTCTCCTCGGAAAGACAGATATTTTCGTCCGCCAGCCCGCTGAACATATCGGGATCGCCCAGCCGCGCGAAAATATCCTCGGGAGTCATCTCCAACGCTTCCTCGGTCATCGGCTCAACGGACTCGGCGGTCTCCTCGGGAGCGTTCCCGTACACTCCCAGGCGGCAGCAGTTTATAAAGCAGCAGGCTCCCGCCACGTTTTTAGCTCCCTTCGGCACAAGATACCCAACCGTAGCGGCACGGCAGAAATACTTATCCGACGCCCCGTCCCTCGGGTAAGGCACGGGGAAAAGCTCCGCGCCGTCATATCCCCTGTCCGCCGAGTAAAACGCCGCCAGTCCCTCCGCCGCCGCGTTCTCGGAGCATTCCAAGTCTGCAAGACCCGTCTGCGCGAGGTTCTCATCAAGCCACTCCGCAGCGCGGGTTATATCCTCCGCCGTGAAATTACTCATCAGCTTTCCGTTTTCGTTCCTGCCTATAAGCATTACGCCCGTAGAAGCTATGAAATTATCCGCGATCTCCGCGCCGTATATTCCCGCAACGTTCTCTCCCGTCCGCACGAACAGCCGGCAGTCCTCCAGGAACGTTTCCCACGTCCAGTTATCCTGCTCCAGAAGCTCTGCGGGATCGGGGATACCGTATTCCTCAAACAGCCCGCGGTTATAATAAAGCATCTGCGGCGACAGGATACTGTCCCACGGGTAATAGAAATGCTTTCCGTTGTATTCGTAGCGGTCTACATATTCCTCCATATCCACCCATTGCGGCGAGGACATATCCATATAAGCGGTCAAGTCCTCGTAGATATTTCTTGACATCAGGTAGGGGTAGGAATTATCCAGCTTGTCCGTAATATCGGGCGAAGCGTCGGACTGGATAGCGGAGGTAAGCTCGTCGAGGAGCTGCCCCTCGGGCACGATCCTGCTGATTATAAGCTCCCCCGACCCGTCGGGGAAAACATACCGACCGCTCGGCTCGTCGAAATACTGCGCGGCATAGGTGCGGCGGTACAGCTCCACGGACTCCTCCAAAACGGAGCTTGTCCCAAGGTAGCTTATCACGGGGGTCTCCAGCTTGTCGGTCACCGCGGGAGCGTAGCTGCTGCTTATATCCAGCGTCTGCTCCACCTCGGAGACGTTGGAAACGGGCGGAGCCTCATCGGCGCAGGAGCACAGCGAAAATATCAGCCCCGCGCACAGCGCCAAAGCCGTTGTTCTCTTCAAAGCATTCATTGCCGCACCCCCTTAAATCGTTTACATAATAATCGCTTGCTTTTTATTATATCACTTTTTTATCCGTTAGTCAACCGTCTAAAGGGGATTTATTTTATTTTTGCGGGATTTTCACTGTTTTTCGGGGGTATCCTCCCGTGCTTCCTCCGCCTTTACCCGCTTCTTTTCCTTGTGCGCGAGGACCAGCGTGGCAACTCCGCAGACTACCGCAATCACATAAAATAACATCATTACGAAAAATTCCGAAAGCATACCGTCGCGGAATATGTATATCTCCCTGTCCTCATTGAGGAATATCAAAAGCCAATACACGATAGACATGCCAATGACAGTACCTGCGTTGTGCTCCGCCTTAGCCGTTCCCTCAACGCCGAACAGCGCGCCCTTTTTGACCACCCTTATCAGCCAGTACATATAGCACAGCGCAATAATCAGCGCTATCGGCGCGAAATATCCCTCGCACCACTTCAGCCCGCAGTCCATAATAAGCGTGTTCAAGCTCACCGCCGCGCCGAACACCGTCAGCGCCTCGATGATCAGCTTTGAGCGCACCTGGTTCTGCCGCTCGTCAAAAATTTCCTTACGATATATCGGATCAGGTTCGCCCATAATTATTTTCTCACAGAATTTGTCAAAAGATTTCAGGCTCATAACTCACATCTCCCTTTCTACTTTTAAACTTTATCTCCGCTGCCTCTCAAAATGACAAGCGTGGTCACACCGCAGACGATCACTATAATAAAACTCATCATTAACAGGAAATCCGATGTAATCATTCCGTCCTTTATAATAAAATTTCCCTCACCCAAATCAAACGCGTATCTCACCAGATTAAGTGAGCCGATAATTATCAGCATGATTGCCGAATATTTTTTTGCGTACAATCCGTTCACCCCTGTCAGTGTACCCTTTATTCCGTTCCTTATCAGCCAATACAGTGCGCAAAGACACAATATCAGTATCATCGGAGCGAAGAAAGTTTCCGCCCATTTATAAATAAAATCCATCACAGCACAATTTGCGAAGCTCACGGCTATAAACACTTTAAGTGCCTCAAGCGTAAGCCTTGAGCGGATTACCTTCTGCCGCTCGTCGAATATTTCCTTTTCCGAACCCGGCGCCTTTAAAATAAGATTCTCACAGAATTTATCAAACGACTTCATGCTCATAATTCGTCCTCGCTTCCTTTTTCTCCTCATGCCGATTTACGCACAGAATAAATATTCCGCAGCCCACCAGCAACAGGCAGGATACCGCAAACATAAAGTCCCCCGAGAGCCTGCCGTCCACCACGAAATAATCCTCCTCGCCGATATCGAACAGATAC
>CAMWLH010000394.1 GCA_947175045.1 uncultured Clostridia bacterium
AAGTAAAATTGAAATATAATTTGTTTTTGATATCCATGCTGCCCCCATTTCATTTAAGCTGGCAGTACTATCATAAAAATTGTCTGAAAGTATAAAAATGACAAAAAGATCATATAACCTAAATTGTTCTTCTATTCCTTCCCATATGGGCTTTCCAAATTCAATACCGTAGGCTGTTGACGAACTGCAGAATAATTTTTCCTTATTATTTATTCCAATGCATTCCAAAAGTTCGACAAGTAAATCAACATATTCTTTGTCTTTTTGGTTATGGCTTATAAAAACCTTAGGCTTCTTTGTTTGCATATCAACTTTCACCTCATTTGACTGAATATATAATTCATTAGGATAATATTTGTCAATATTATCCTTAATTGCACGAAGCTTTCCACATAAGTCATTAAATGACCTTTGTTCATGCCGCTCCTTAAAATCCTGTTTTAAAATTACTAGCGTGTCCCAAATAAAATTATCTTTGGTGCGATCGTAAATACTCTGTAGCTCAAACTGGACTCTGCCTCTCCAATTCATAAAAACGGGATTATCCGAAATCACCTTAAAGCTAGGGAAACCATTACCCCCTTTCAAATGAAAAAGGGGGAGAATATCATCTGCCTGTTCAATTAACGATAACAAATCATTTTTCAAAAGACCACCACATTTCATACGAAATATTTTGTTTTAAGTATAACATATTTAGAGAATGTTGTCAATATAGCTTATATAAAAAAGATTATATTCGACATTTATACAATTAAGTCGTGCTATATGTAGCACGCGCCGTTATAGGCGAATTTTTTTATTTCAGGTCTGAAAAAATTTGTGCTATATGTATCACGTTACCTTTTATGCTTTTGGGGTGACTGCGGGGAAGTGGCTGCGATTTCCGTTTTATGCTCCGCGATCTTCTGCTGTTTCCATTTTACCATCGGATGGTTTTGTATGCGGGAAATGGCTATTTTAGTGTCAAAATTGGTAATGGATTTGTCTTCAAACAACAATTCGGGTTTGTATTGACCATTAAAGAATGATTGAACATAAGCCTTTTCTTTATCAGTCATTTGCAGAAAATCTGTCAGAGAATTTTTGACCGCATTTTGAGTATCCTTTAATTCAAATCCCCCTTTTTTCCTCTCGGAATAGCCGAGCACCGGCAATAGGTCTGTCCTGATCTTCTGTTGACTAATCAAGTCAACATTGGAAACGTCGAATTTCTCAAACGGCTTATCACTGTTGAGAACCATATAAAATATGGCGCACTTGCGAAGCATATCGGATTGTTCTTTTGAGAAATTCCCCATATTGTTGACCAAGTTCCTTACATCATACAGATCTCTTGCAGCTCCCCGTGTTAATAAAGCAGTTATCTTAGCTCCGAATATTTCAATGGGGTGTACGCAATTTATTCTTGCTTTAGATATCCCTTTCAACTCTTTGGTTTCATATGGCTTAATTCCAAGTACATGACTTCGAAGCATATAATTCGTTTCAACCTTCAAATTATCCATACCGCCGCTTGACTTCTGATAGGTATAGATGTTTGAATACAGGGCGTGAACGTTTTTTGTCTTTTCAGCTTTGATGTCGTAACCCAGCTCTTCCATAATAGAGTTTAGCTTTAAGGTTATCAACTCTCGCTCCGCCAACATTTCATCTCGACCGCTGTTTTTGGTATAGTCAAGATCAATATCAACAGATAGCCTTGGAAGATTAAAGAACGCAAGGTTTATTGCTGTTCCTCCCTTTAGCGCAAGCCTTTGAGAGAGGAATTCATCGCTTGAGATGCTTGAAAGAACCTCAGAAAGCCTGCTGACCTTTTCAAAAGTATCTTGAATAAATCCTGCTTCTGTTGCTGCTTTATTCAGAAAAATCCTGTCATAGTTCATAATAATCAGATGGCACGCCCTTTCCGATAATACTCAGTAAATCCTTTGGAACAAATAAATTCCACTTTTTATCCAACATAAGCTCCTTTTTGTTCAGATATGAGGAAAGATACCGCTTTGTAGCGGTTATCTCATTTCGGCATTTTTCAAAAAAAATATTGTGTAAATGCATTTGATCGCAAAAATGACTAAGGATATACCCTGTCTTTTGATACAAAAAGATTTGATGATATTCCGAAAGATAATTCAGAAGAGTATCCTCATTAACTGAGCTGATCAAGCCCAAACAATTCAGCAGTTCCTCAAGACCGCCTATTTTATCAAAATTTTTTATTCCGTCAAGTATCGTTCGCTCTACATCGGTAGTACGAATATCAAGACCTTTATCAAGTGAAATTCCCGATTCTATGCTTGGACTGACGTATTTGTAGGTTACAGAGTTATATTCAAATTCCGTGAAAGGTTTGCAATCGGACACATAGACCTCATAATATACCTGATTTGCACAGCCGAAATATTCAAAAGCGGAGTGATGAGTAATATACGAGCCGTCAGAGATATGTGAAGCTATCGCATAGCGATTTGCCAGTGGGCATTTTGTTTCATAATCTAAAGCAACATATAAATCTCGGCGAACACGTTCAATCAGTCCTTTTTGAGTGTAGTCATAAAGAATTGAGTGTGCTGCGGCGTTGTTTCCCAACAAACCGCAAATCTCATCCCGCGAAAAACAGCCTAACTCTGCCATTTTTTCATAATGCTTCATTTTGATACCTCCCTTTAAGCATACTTTGTATTTTAATTATACCGAGAAACATTCCTTTTGTCAACCCCTTAGCAAAATTTTTATTTGAAATTTCATAGCTGAAAAAGAAAAATGTGCTACATATATCA
>CAMWLH010000395.1 GCA_947175045.1 uncultured Clostridia bacterium
CAGCAAGCCATAATAAATGATGTAATTGATGTAAAAATAGGCGTGTATTTGCATACAACTTAAACAAAAATAGTTAATAACAACAAAGAATACGCCGAGTTCGGGTGATCGCACATAAAAAATAATACTTGATCGGTGTGTCAGCGAAGTCGCGTCTTGACTTCGTTTGAAATGTTTTCCGCTTATGAGGGATCAATACCGCAGGCAAAATGCGGTGTTTACCCAACGTTTTCGGTAAGCCCGCCGAAAAAGCGGGCTGCGCCAAGCACAGCCCGCCCGGGTATATTCAAACAGCCGCTTTGCGCCGTCGGCTGTTCGAGGGCTGCCCTAACGGCTGGCCACCTTCGGCACGGCTGTGGATTTTACCCTGCTGCATTCTATGCCGAAGGCTAATTTTTGTTGAATGTGAGAGCTTTGCCAAAAAGGCGCTTTCTGTTTGCGTAAAAAGCTCTCAGACCCTCACGGTTAAGCGGCGGCAGATGTTTTGTCTGCCGCCGCCGTATTATTGATTATTCACGAAATCACTTATCAAAATAGCCGCGAGAAGCACGTTAAACGCGTTCGCTATGCCGATATAGCTTATTTTAGTACTCTTGTGTGCGAAGCTCCCCGCCATAAAGCCTATCCATGCGCAGGAGGCTGCTACCGCGATCATCACCGAGATAATGACCCAGTAAGCGTCAAGATCGAGCCTA
Organism: uncultured Clostridia bacterium; assembly: GCA_947175045.1. Classification (GTDB taxonomy): domain Bacteria; phylum Bacillota; class Clostridia; order Oscillospirales; family Ruminococcaceae; genus CAG-115. The sequence continues at coordinate 696 of CAMWLH010000395.1, forward strand.
AAAGCTCTGTGCAACAGTATTTCCGCAACAAAGTCCGTTATCGGAACAAGCATTACGGGCAGCGTCGCCAAGCCCCATTTCGGGCGTTTTGTCCTGAAGAAAACTATGGTTATTATCAGCAATATTGCCGTTATAACGCCGCATTCAATCGCCATTTGTCACCTCTTTACGCAAGTATATCAGCAGCAAGAGCATTGTCCGCGCATATCGCGTAGTAAACGTTGTTTCCGTTCTGCGTTACAAAGCAGTCGTCGAATTTATACATCTCGTCGGGTGTGTAGTCCTTATAGGTCTCGCGCTGCTTTTCCACGCGGGCCTCCAGTGTGGACTTTATTTCCGCCGCCGCGTCGCCGTCGACCGCCACGAACACTCCGAACTCGTCGGGCATTGCGCCCGAAGCGCATATCTGCGCAGCGAACTCCGTAACGCTCTCCGCGTCAATGCCGAGGAACGTATTCAGATTTTCCGAATTGACCTCCGCCATGCTCGGCAGCTCTATTTCTCCCGCCAGCTCCGCGACCTTTTCCGAAGCGGACTTGTTCTCCGTCTCAACTCCGCTGCTGCCCGAACCGCTTGCGTCCTCCGAGCTGCTCTTGTCCCCGCAGCCGGCAGCCAGCAGCATTGCCGCCATAACTCCTATAACCGCCATCTTTTTTATCATCATGTCCTTTTCTCCTTATCTGAAAAAATTTTTCGCACCGCGCAAATGACGCATAGCGTCATTTGCACTAGCCCGCTCATGAAAGCTCCGCCGCACTCCGCTTTCACAAGCGCTTGCGAAAAAATTTTCCTGCGTGGGCTTTATGTTGCTCTTTTCCCGCGTTGCTTTTCTGCGTGAACCCTATGTTGCTCTGTGCTTTCGCCACCTTTATCCGCCTATCTCCGACTGAATAAAGCTAAGCATAACATCATAAGTAGTCCCGAGGAAGTGAAGTCCGTCAACTTCCGCGTAATCTGTATTGAAATACCCGTTCTCATCTATCAGCAGGCTGTACAGATCGAGATACCTCAGCCCCATATCTCCGCACATTGCTTTAACGCTCGCGTTGAAGTCGCTTATCATCTCGTTTGTTATCCCCGCCGAAGCCGCCGAGGTGCTGTCCGCGGTAACGGGCGAAACCGAAATACAGTACACCTCCGAATCAGAACATGAGCTTGTCAGCTTCTCAAGCAGCGTTTTATATGTGCTCTTCATTCCCTCTATATCCGTGGTCGAGCCCATTCCGTTAGACCCCAGCATGATAAATATCCGCTTCGGCTGCATTTTCTGCGCGTACTCCAGTGCCGTCGCGCTTGTTCCGTCATACAGATCGATAGCCTCGCTGTACGCCTTATAGGGAGTATACCCTATCCCCGCCGCGACGTTCTTCATCTCCAGCTTTCCGTACAGATAAAGCCCCGTCGAGATACTGTCCCCTATAAACAGATCGTCCGCGAAAAACTCCTGCGACCAGCTTGTAGATGGCGCCGAACTCTCGTTTGTCGGGTTATCCGCGTGCTGACTCTCCACTGTCGGCTCGGGCGTGGTCTCGGGGGGAGTGGGCGGCTCGGTAGGCTCTGTCGTTCTCTTTGTCATCGACACGGGGGGAGTATGGGGGCGAGCCTCCTCTGACTCCTCCTCGCTCTGCTCCGCACCGCTGACGTTCAGCGCTTCCATAGTGCTCCGCGTTGTGGGGACAGTCGTTGCGGGAGTTTCCTTTTTTATCGCCGAAAACGCCAGGCTGAACGTAAGACCGCACACCAGCAGTATCAGCAATATCATCACCACATTCAATATTATAACCGAACGCGGCAGCTTTGGTTTAGGTCTTCTTTCCGGCATTCTCAAGGCTCCTTATTAAAAGAAATTTTACGCGACGCGCCCGCCAAAACTCCGCTGCGCTCCGTTTTCACGGGCTCCCGCGTAAAATTTCCCTGCGTGGGCTTTATGTCGCTTTTGTGCGGTCGCAATTTAAAATCCTTACACATTATACCTCAATAGCATAAAAATTTCAAGACATTTCCCAAAAAAATCACAATTTTATAATATTTGCTCATCAATTAAATTCTTCGCCGTCGGCGCAGAATATCCGCGTCCGCAC
>CAMWLH010000396.1 GCA_947175045.1 uncultured Clostridia bacterium
ATAATCGATGGCATAGTCATCAATTAAAATGGCCGATAAGAACTGAAGATATTCAGTCTATAATATGGTCGGAACAGAACGGAGATTCAAAATGGTACACAATAAACTTGTACGCGATTATATCCCGCGAATAATTGAAAAATCAGGCAAAAAAGCTCACACACGTATTTTGAATAATGATGAATATCTCACGGAGCTTGACCGCAAATTAAACGAGGAATGCGCCGAATATCAGGCTGACAAAAGTTTAGAGGAGATCGCCGATATAATCGAGGTTATTTATGCTATTGTCGAAGCTAGAGGATATTCGCTTAACGATCTGGAAAAGATGCGCGCCAAAAAGGCGGAAAAACGAGGAGCATTCAGGGATAAGATCTTCCTTGAAAGCGTTTATGAATAGGAGATAAAATCATGCCGGAAGCAAAATATCATTCTGCATCGGGGAGCAGTGCAGAGGATCTGTTTATTGAGCTATTCTGCGATACCTTTGGTGCCGAAAAGGCGGGCTATCTTTACTCGCAGTTTCACTTTTATGATATTTATCAGAATGACAGATATGCAGATTTCTTTCTTGAAAACGGCTGTCATGAAATTGCATTCGAAATTGACGACGAGGCTTCGCACAATAAAAATATTATTTCTCAGAGCAAATTCTATGACGACCTGCTGAAACAAAACAGCATGGCACATATTGGTTGGGACGTTTACCGCTGGGCTGTACGTCAAATGCAGAATCAGCCCGATACCGTAAAGGACGAGCTGCGTCTTTTTGTCGGAGGAACAGCTTTCCGTGAGGTCGCGAATTACCTTCCCACACAGCGTGGAAAAGAAATCTCGGGATACGATTTTGAGCTTAAGGAACACCAAAAGCAGGCTCTTGAAGCACTTGAAAATATGCGCAAAAACCACGAAACTATAGCCATGTTATATCATGCTACGGGTACAGGAAAAACCGTAACGGCGGTTTCCGACGCCATGCGTTACGGCAAGCGTACACTGTTTTTAGCCCATACTCACGAGCTTGTCGAACAAGCGGCTAAAACGTTCTGCGAAATGTGGACAACTGTTTCGGTCGGCAAATATGTTGAAGCCATAAGGCAGCCTAACGCTTTTGTTGTATGCGGCAGTATACAGAGCATTGCCTTGAACATAGAACGATTTAAGGAAAATGATTTCGCCTACATAATTATCGACGAAGCGCATCATGCCTCCGCCGAAACATATCAAAAAGTTCTGGCGTATTTCAAGCCGGAATTTACGCTCGGTTTGACCGCTACTCCGGAACGCTCTGACGATAAAAATATCCTAGAAATATTCAAAAATACGGCGCATAAGCTGGATATAAAGACTGCCGTGGAGATCGGCGAGCTGGCACCCGTTCGAGGTATACGCATACACACCAATATTGACCTTACAAAAGTGCGCTTCAACAGCGTCCAGTACAATATACGCGATCTGGAAAGCAAGATTTTTGTTCCGGAACGAAACACACTGATCGTTGACACATTCTTGAATTATGTGCCCACAAAGCGCACTGTTATCTTCTGCGCAAGCGTTAGGCACGCAGAGCAGATCGCGTCAATGATAAGGGAACGCGGCGTTGAAGCATACGCGGTTTCCGGAACGATGAAGTCTTCCGAGCGCAAAGAATTTCTTTCGCGCTTTGCCAAGGGTGAAATCAAAGCCCTATGCGCGTGCGATCTTCTCAATGAGGGCTGGGACTGTCCCGAAACAGAGGTTCTTTTCATGGCGCGTCCTACCATGTCGAAGGTATTGTACACACAGCAGCTCGGGCGCGGAATGAGGCTGGCGGAAGGCAAGAAATCACTGCTTGTATTTGATTTTGTGGATAATGCAAGCCAATATAATATGCCCTTTTCAATGCACAGACTTTTCAAGCTGAAGGAGTACCAGCCCGGAAAACTGGTGCTCGCAAACGCGGCGCAAAAGGTTGCTGATGACGCTCTGTATGTGCGCGGGGAAAAGCCCGATGCGATCATTGATTTCCCTGTTGATGCGACTGATTATGAGGTGGTAGACGTATTCAACTGGCAGGAGGAAGCGGAGGGAATGATATCCCAGATGGAATTTGTCCGCAGAGTGGACGTGCAGTCGGAAACGGTTGACCGCTATGTCCGCGAGGGTAAAATTATTCCCGATCTGATAGTACCTCTAAGCGAGCATAAAACGTTCAGGTACTTTCATGAGGAAACGCTTGAAAAATACGCAAAGGAGTTTGGCTGGAGATTAATCAACAACGACAACCGCAAAGATCTTTTTATGGATATAGTACGACAGATGGATATGAGCTACTCTTATAAACCGGTATTGATAAAAGCTATCCTTAGAAATTCAGATTCTGCGGGAAGAGTCAAGATCGACGATATCGTAGCCTATTTCAAATACTTTTACGAATCTCGCAGAAGCTCGGGTCTGACAGTCGAGAAACCGAACAGTATTTTTGCAAAGGGCGGCTATACCGATAAGGAAGCGGCAAACAATATTTTGTCCAATCCGTTTAAGCGCTTTCAGGATATGCAGATGCTACGCCACACCAAAACTCTTGGCATTATCGAAGTTGAGCCTACCGTCTGGAAAAACCTTACCGACAACGAAAAGGAAGAGATACTGCAAATTTGCGATGATAAGCTGGAAAAGTATTATCAAAGGAATTTTACATAATACCGCAGCGACCATTAGTCTAACTGATGGTCGCTGTATGTTCAGGTAAAAATCGCCTTGATTTTTACCCTCCCGTATGCTATAA
>CAMWLH010000397.1 GCA_947175045.1 uncultured Clostridia bacterium
AGATTTTTCGGCTTCTCGCCGGGCATTCCCATTCCATGAGGACCTCCGGGTCCGACGGGTCCGTGGGGGCGTCCGGGTCTGAGATTTATCTGCTGCTTATTTTCAGCCAACGCGCTCATCTCCTTCCCTCATCTGCGAGCTGTAAATATCCCTGTATACCTCGCAGGACTTCATAAGATTCGCGTGACTGTCGAACGCGACCAGCCTGCCGCTGTCAATGACCGCGATCCTGTCCGCGTTCATAACGCTGGCAACGCGCTGCGCTATCATTATAACGGTGGTGCCGCCGAGATTTTCCCTCAGCGCCCGCTGGAGCTTAGCGTCGGTAGACAGATCGAGCGCCGACATACTGTCGTCGAACACCAGTATCTCGGGCTTTTTGGCGATAGCTCTCGCGATGGAAAGGCGCTGCTTCTGCCCGCCTGACAGCGACGAACCCTTTTCGGTTATCATGTCCTTGTATCCATCAGTGAAGCTCTCTATAAACTCGCTCGCCTGGGCGATCTCCGCGGCGCGCCGAACCTCCTCGTCGGTCGAGTCGGAACTGCCCCAGCGGATATTCTGCTCGATGGTCTCGCTGAAAAGCTCGCTTTTTTGCAGCACAAAGCCGATCTTTTTACGCAGAGCGGCGGTGTCGTAGTCCCTGACGTTTACTCCGTCGACCAGCACCTCGCCTTCGGTAGCGTCGTAAAATCTCGCTATAAGGCTTACGAGAGAGGTCTTGCCGCAGCCCGTCGCACCGAGCACCGCCACGGTCTCCCCCTTGTTTACCTTAAGCGTAATATCGTTCAGTACATTGTTTGCGTGAACGTTGGGGTAGCGGAAGGATACGTTTTTGAACTCTACCGTTCCGCGTTCCTCGGTCTCGCCGCCGAAGCCGCCGTCCTTTATGGCGGGCTCGGTATCCAAAACCTCCGCGATACGCTTTGCCGAGGCTGACGCGCGCGTAACCATCTGGAACATCATTCCGATCATCATCATGGACATTAAAATCTGGGTGATGTAGGTTATGGCAGCCATTACCCGTCCCACTTCAAGGGACTGCGCCTCTACCTGCTTGCCGCCGATAAAGATGACAGCGATCACAGAAGCGTTCATAAGAACGGACAGTATCGGCATAAGCAGCGCCATCAGCTTCTGAACACGCAGATTGGTCGCGCAGAGCTCGTTGTTGGCGGCGGAGAAGCGATTTATCTCGTAATCCTCGCGGGTGTACGCCTTTACCACTCTCGCGCCCGTAACGTTCTCCTGCACAACGCTGTTCACCCTGTCCAGCTTGCTCTGAACTATCCCGAACAGCGGTGAACCCTTTTTCAGCACGATAAGGATTATAACGAGCTGAATGGGCAGCATTACCAGCAAAATCAGCCCGAATGAAACGTTTATCTTAAGCACCATATAAATGCCGCCGATGAACTGCATAAGGGTTCTCACCATCATGCGCAGCGCCATTGCCACAAAGTCCTGGCAGGCGGTGATATCGTTGGTGAGCCGCGTCACGAGCGAGCCCGTGGTAAAGCTGTCGGTCTGCTGAAAGCTCATTTTCATAACGCGCGCGAAAGCGTCCTTGCGCAGGTCGCAGGAAAAGCGCTGCGAGGCTGTCGTGCCGAAAATTCCCGACAAGATACCGCCGAAGCAGCCCACTATCGCCACGATAAGCATACGCATACCGACCTCGAAGATAACATTCATATCCCCCGGCAGCACACCCTCGTCCACAATGCGGGACATAAGGTCGGGCAGCAGAAGATCCATACTCACCTCAAGTATCATGAATACGGGGGACAACGCCGCGATGATCCAGTATTTCTTGAGGTATTTCAGTACCTTAGTCAACGTCTTCACCCAATTCCGCGAGCAGATTATCGCTCATTTTGTCGGCAGCCGCGCGGGCAGCCTTAAGCTCCTTGTCTGAAATGCCGTTAAGCATGATCTTCTCCGCCTTGGCAAGGGTATCGAGAATTTTCGCGTACATATCCCTGCCCTTGTCGGTAAGGCTGACATGGGTCTCACGGCGGTCGGTGTCGTTCTTGACCCTAGCCACTATCCCCTCCCGCTCCATATTGCGCAGGGTTATGCTTATGGTGGGAGCCTTAAGCCCCGTCAGCTCCACGAGCTGGAGCTGGGTAAGGCTCTCGCTGTCCATAAGCGGCTTCATCATATGCCGATACGAGGAGCGCATTCCGATCTTTTGAAGCTCCGAATTAACATATTTTGTAAAAAGAGCTCCGACGTTGTTAACGCTTCTGATACTCTCGTTACCGTTGTTCATAATATTGTTTTTCATAAGTACTTCCTTTCCGCGAACGGCTTTGCCGCGCTTCCATGAATTGTCCCGTGTGACTTCTTCGATGAGTAATTTATAAAACTAATCAACTATTTTATTATACCGTATTTTTTGTGATTGTCAATAAAGATTAGGTGAAAAATTGATGAAATATTTTTTAACGGAAAATTATTTTGTAACCGTTTTGTAATCTTTTTGTAACCGTATTGACATTTTTTATCAAATGTTGTATAATAAAGGGGAATTAAGTCTATATTTTGATCTGCGAGACGCAAAATTCAGGAAATCAAAGGTGCTGAAAGCATGCATCGAAAAACCGCTCACGCAGTAAAAGCAGCGCCGTAAAAGAGCTGCATAATGCCCACGCAGGGAAATTTCCCGTGAGAGCCTGTGAAAGCGCAGCGAAGTGGAGCGGAGCTTTTGCGGGCAGGTCGCGGAAAATTTCTTTTAAATCAGGAGAGCTGAATGAAGTTAAAT
>CAMWLH010000398.1 GCA_947175045.1 uncultured Clostridia bacterium
TTTGAATACTGTCCACCGCCGCTCTGTCCGAATTTTTGACGGAGAGCGCCGTTGTTTCCGCAACACGCGCGGAGTAGGGAATGCCTTTCTTTTCCAGTTCTGCCATCAGCTTTTCGGCAAACGTATTGTTCATTCCGTATTTTGAGGAAACCTCGCCTTTACCGCCGAGTTCTGAGAGCTTAACGCCCTTATACTCGGTTTTACAGAGCGTTTCGTAAGCTCCCATAACAGCCTTGTTGATTTTTTCGTAGCATTCCTTTGTGACAGCGTGAGCATATTCGTTATAATCTCCCGTTTGCGTCTGATAAGACGGCATACTTACAAAATCCTTTTCCTCACCCTTTGCGTTCGTTCCATGCCGTACTTTAACGCCCGCAATAACAATATTGTCATCAATTACGATCTGCCCGACCGCTTTTGTTTTTTCATCGTCGACTTGGTGCAGTGATACGGTGATTTTGGAAACGGATTGTTCGGGAACGTTCCGTTCCTCAAATGGCAGCTTGTCCAATCCGCTTTCAACGAGCCTGCCATAGCTTTCCAAAACTGCGTTGTTAAGCTGCTCCCTTGCCTCTTTTGTTATCGGGAACATAACTTCCTGATAATCGTTTCCGACCTTACGGGACGGCATAGCCGCGAATAATCCGTTTTCACCCTCAAATACCTTTATGCCTTTGAGGACAAATTCGTCGTTCACCGTTACTGTTGCAACTGCCTTTGCTTTGCTGCCTTCTGCAAGCATTACCATTCCCGTACATTCAATCTTTGTGTTTATCATAATATCCTCCCTTTCTCCTCGTTTCGCCGATGAGAGAGCGTTGTCTTTTACCGATAAGTCAACGTTTTTAGCCTTTTGGTAATCTTCAAGTGCTGTTACAAAGCCGTTTATTTTATTAAGAATAAAGGAAATCTGTTGTGGGTCGCTATTAGCGGATTTAACTATATTATCCTCTCCAGAAGCTATCTTTTCTATCTTCCGATTAAGCTCTTTGATAATTGAAGGTATTGGCTGGAATTCTTTTAAACCCTCTGAGTTTTCACGAAAATTGCCTGAAAGCGTGAATGAATGAGGTTTATCCGTATTACATCTTCCTACAATGTGATAAAAATGACCCCTGTCAGGGTCTCTTTCCTCATATGCTTCTTGGTATCTGTGGACTTCGAGGGTAATTCCATTTGTTTCAGCAAGTGCTGCAATTTTTTTTGCGTTCTCGTTGCCGAAAAAGGATTTGAAATCCCGTGTTGTCATATGTTCAACCATTGTATTGCTCATAGTATTTTTCCTTTCTCCTCGTTCAGCCGCAAAAGCTTTTTCAACTTGTGGCTTTACTGCCTTTTCAACGCGTATGCTCTGGATAATATAATCCATTTGCGTACCTTCTTTGAAATAGGGGTTTTCCCACTCATTCAAGGGCAAATCCTTTGGTTCACCAATATATTTACCCGTATTTTCATCTCTTTGATGTGCAATGATACGTTCAAAGCCTACCTCTGCGGTGACTTTTGCAAGCGTGTCCAAAAAATTCCTGTCGGTATTCATTTCGGGCATTGACGTGAAATCCTGCACAAGATAGTTTTTATTGTCACGAACGTGCAGAATATCAACAGCCAGGCTTGAGGTTGACATACCGAGAGTGAGCCTTGCCATCGGCTGCCCTGTTTGAGTATTTAATGCTTTTTCGGCATTATAGGGCATATTCCGAAGCTCATTAAAGCGTTTTAAAGCGCCTTCAATTGTGTCAAAATATTCTATTTCAGACCGTTTCGGAACAGCCGACGGGTCTGCCCAAGACCGCAGATCCTCAATAACATATGGTTTCCAATCAAGCGGCGGCTTGCGCTGAGAAACATAAGCCACGCACTCATCGCGCGTGGCACTTTCAAAAACAATTTCGTCATTTCCAAAGCGTTTACTGTCTGACTTTACAACATATGTGTTGTTGTCGGTAGGCTGTATTTTGAAATTTGTTTCGTTATATGGGTTGCTTATTTGGGATATGACCGACAATAATTCACCTGAGATAAAGCTGATATTTTCGTCCGTCCTGTCATCTTCAGCAATACCGCCCTTGCCGCCGTTCACTGTATAGACCTCTGCTTTTCCGGTGTCAAAGTTTATCTCGACAGAAAAGGTAAATTTGTCGCTTTGCTGAATATCAGCATATTCATCTATTGAAATCCGATCTCCCATTTCCATAAGTTTAGCATATGGAGCTGCGTCGTTTGCCGTCTTGAGAATATCACCGATGGAATATTCTTTTGCAGCTTTGTAGTAACGAATATCGTCACCCTGTTCTATACTGTAAAGAGCCTGTCTGTTGTCCATATTTCCCTGCCTTTCTCCCCGTTGCACCGATAGGTCAGCGTATTTTTATGTTGTTTTGTTGCCTGAATACTCCAAAAGTCCGTTTATAGCCTTTTCTTCTGAAAGAGGTTCGCCATCGGTCAGAACATATCCTGTCATGCCATCTCCCGAACATTCTGTGATTGATTTTATTGACACAATAAAACAATTATTTCCACGCGCGTATATTTCCTGCTCCTGTTTTTCCAATGCCGAAAGTTCTTTTATCAATTCGGATACTGTCATTTCTTTTCCTCCAAAATATGTATCTTTCATTGCTTTTCTCCCGTTGCACCGATAGGTCAGCATATTAAAAGTGTCAAAATGGATAATCGTCATCGGTCGGCGGTTCTTCGGGAAAATCAGCGGGTGTTGTTTCGTTGTTAGCATATAGCGAGTCGGCAGAATCGTCAGG
>CAMWLH010000399.1 GCA_947175045.1 uncultured Clostridia bacterium
CGAAAAATTCCTGCGTCATTATTACGTCGCTATAACTTTTTATACAGACTGAAATCCCCCTACTTCAGGGGGATTATTGTTTATCTTATCTACTTATCTGCTTAGCCACTTAGCCAGAAACAAACATGGATTATCCCTGCCCCAATACTCTTCAAATACCTCAAGGGGCACAAAGCCCTCCCGCAGATAAAAGGCGCGAGTTGCTTCGTAGGGCGGATAGTCTGCGGAGCCGTCCAGCGTTTTCACAGTGAGAACGCTCCGCCTATCATCGCGGCAGCGCTCCTCGCACGCCTTTATCAGCATATGCCCCGCCCCGCGGCGGTGATGATCCCGCAGAACGCCGATATCGAATATCTCCGCGGTATGCGGATTGTGGACTTTGAGCGCCGCAAAGCCTATCGGCACATCATCGCAAACGGCGAAAAACGTCATGGAGCTGTGCAGCTCCGCCTTTTTGGGAATATCCTCGGGCGGGTTGAACCACTCGGGCAGGCTGCCCATTATTTTCACGGTCAGCTCCCGCTTCATTTCCTCGGACTTGATCTCACGAACAAACATATTTACCTCCCTGAAAATAAAAAACCGCGGATCGCTCCGCGGCAAAATTCTATGCAGAGCGAAAAACACACGGCAAACAGAGGCTTTTCCGCCCCCGCTTGCTTCAATTGTGGTTTTCTGCTCTTTCCGACAGCGTATTGTGTGCGCTCTCGGGCAAATCACGCTCCTTTAAATTATCGGCTAAGCTCCGCCGTGAAAATTTCCTCAACGGGAAATGTTATCTTTACCAGTCCGACTTCAGCAAACTCGCCGAACATTTTCCCGAACTCCCGCAGCACCAGCTCGCTCGCCCGAAAAAACGCGTCGTCCCCGTCGTCACCGGTAAGAGCTATGGTACAGTGCGGCGCCCAGCCGTCGGGACAATACCACTCCCAACCCTTTGTATCAAAGTCTTTCAGGCACTCGTGCAGTTCTCTGTGAAACTGATACATACCCGCGTTCATTATGGGTGACACGAAAATAGTCCCGGTATCATTGAACATTCCCACCGAAGCGATACAGGCGGGCATTGCCCTATGGCTTTGCGCAAAGGTTTTCAGCTTTTTTGTGCATTCAGTCTCGTCAACGTCGTTGAAACATGCCAACGTAAGATGAGGTCTTGTTTTCCAATCAAGAAATTTTGTGCTGATCCCCGCGTCGGCAATCTTTTCCGCCAGACCAAAGAGCTTGCTTTCGGTTTCCTTATCGTAATACAACTCTGCCGCATATTTCACACCCATCAGCTCCTATCGCCGTTTTATAAGATTATAACACGGAAATCGCGGTTTGTCAAGCGTTATTGACCTTGTCCGCCTTTTCTCCATATCCTCATGGATCGTTGCTCCGCCTGCTGCGGGCGGTACTCGGGAGCCTCGAACCAGAACGTGCTCCCCTCCCCCACAACGCTGTCCGCGCCGTAGGCGAAGCCGTGCTGCTCCAGCACTCCCTTAACGATGGACAGACCTATGCCGCTGCCCATTTTGGCGCGCTTGTGGGTCTTGTCGCGCTCGCTTACCTTATAGTATCTGTCCCAGATATAGGGCAGATATTCGGGGGAAATGCCCTCGCCGTGGTCGGAGACCTCAAAGCGGATAACGCCATCGCCCTTGCGGTAAAGCCGCACTATTACAAGATTGTCGTTCCCCGCATAGGTCACCGCGTTGTTTATGAGGTTGTAGATGACCTGCTCCAGTTTGGTTATGTCTGCGGAGATCACTATGTTTTCCTCGCCTTTGAGATCGAACGTAATTCCGTCCTTTTCTTTGAGGATATCGAAGCGCGATATTACCCCGGACAGCCTCTCGCTTAAATCAAAGGTCTCAATATTCATTTCCGCCACGCCCGCCTGGAGCTTAGATCTGTCAAGAATGTCGTTGACCAGCGAGGACAGTCGGTCGGTCTCATCAATGATTATTTTCAAGTGGCGCTCCCTCTTTTCGGGATTATCCCCCGAGATATCCCTTATCATCTCCGCGTATGCCTTTATCATGGTAAGCGGAGTGCGCAGGTCGTGGGATATATTCGCCATCAGCTCTTTCTGGAGATTGTCGGACTTCGCGATCTCCTTTGAAGCGGATCTCAGAGTTCCCTCGAGCTGCTTTATCTCCGCATAGTCGCGCTCGCCTATCTTCGCCTCGAATCTACCCTGCGGAAGCTCCTTTGCGGAGGTGTTTATTCGTATTATTGGGTAGGTTATCTTGGAGGCGAACAGTGCCGATATAAACAGCGTGATTATCAGCGTTATGACCGAAACGAAAAAATACTGACGTCTGAAAATGCTCATAGTCGTGCCAATAGGCTGAATGTAATTGCATATGCAGATATATCCCTCAGGGTACTCCCTGTTATCGCCGACGCCGGTCACCAGCATAAGCACGGTGTTGTTCTCGCGTTCCTCCCTGAAGCGCTGGTAGACCGTCCCCGTAGCGGATTTCTGAACCTCCGCCATATACCCCTCCTTTGAGAGAAGCAAAAGCGAGCCGCTGCCCGGCATCTCGTTTTTTTCGTGGGTATAGTAGCGGGAATTTTCGTAATCGACCGCGGTAACGCTGATATACATCTTATTTTTCAGAGCGGTGCTGTCGATAATATCCGCAAGCTCGGCGTTATACCAGTTTGAGCGTATGGTTATCACCGCGTCGCTTATCTCGTAGGTCTTCATCCATTCGTAGAACGTCGGGAACATCTCAATAAGAAAAATATAGGTAAACAGCAGCAATA
>CAMWLH010000400.1 GCA_947175045.1 uncultured Clostridia bacterium
GCAGAACATAGCTCTCGTCAAATTTTTTCATAACTCCTCCATTTAAATAGGGGGGAACGCGAAAGGCTGTTCCCCCGTTTGCGTCATATTCAGTCGCCAAAGGAAATACCGATATCCTTGGCGGTCTTTACCATCTTGCAGTCCTCGGGGACAAATTTGGTTTTCATAGCCACGTCGCCCAGCGGGTTTTCGGTGATTTTCCCGTCCACCATAGCGACGGTATATCCGAATTTTTCCTTTTTGAGAAGCTGCGCCGCGTGAGCGCCGAACTGGGTAGCGAGAACTCTGTCGTAGGCCGACGGGCTTCCGCCGCGCAGAATATGCCCGGGAACGACCGTTCTGGTTTCAAGACCCGTTTTAAGCTGAATTTCCTTGGCGATACGCGCGGTCGCTGTGGTTTCGCCGCGGTCGGCGCGGAGCTTTGTGCGCTCCTTTTTCTTGAGCTTTGCCTCCTCAACGTCATAGCAGCCCTCCGCTATGGCGAGAATGGAGAACGCCTTGCCCGCGTCCGCGCGGCGCTGACAAGCCTGCGCCACCTTATCTATATCATATGGTATCTCGGGCAGCAGAATAATATCCGCGCCGCCTGCCAGACCGCTGTACAGCGTGAGCCAGCCTGCTTTGTTGCCCATAATCTCTATGCACATAATGCGGCTGTGGGAGTTTGCCGTGGTGTGAATGCGGTCAATGACCTCCGTGCCGATATCTACCGCGGTGTGGAAGCCAAAGGTAACGTCCGTTCCGAAAATGTCGTTGTCAATAGTTTTCGGCAGACCGATGACATTCAGACCCTCTTCGGAGAGCATATTGGCGGTCTTGTGGGTTCCGTTGCCGCCGAGCGTGAACAGGCAGTCCAGCTTAAGCTCCTTGTAGGTCTGCTTCATTTCCTTTACCTTGTCTACTTTATCGTCTTCGATTATCTGCATCATCTTGAACGGAGTGCGCTTTGTGCCGAGGATAGTACCGCCCGTAGTCAGTATCCCGGAGAAATCCGAGGGCTGCATTTCCTTGTAAGCCCCGTGAATAAGCCCGTGATATCCGTCGTGTATGCCCACTATCTCCACCTTGTCCTCGCCGAAGCATTCGTAGGTTGCCTTTGCCACGCCGCGAATCGTGGCGTTAAGTCCGGGGCAGTCGCCTCCGCTGGTAAGAATACCTATTCTTAATTTTCCCATAATGATCTCCTCCGTAATATTTAATTTTGATTATTGACCTTTAGCCTGTTGTCGCTGCCGTAAAACAGCATTTTATACATACTGAACAGTCTTGAGCATATTCTGTCGGAATATCTCTCGGGCAGCTCGCGCACGGAAAAATTGGTGCTTACGATCATCGGAAGCCTGCGGTTTATCCTCGCGTTGATTATTTCATATATCTGCGAGAGATTGTACTCCGAGCTGTTTTCCGCGCCCAGATCGTCCAGAACCAGCAGGTCGCAGCCCATCAGCAGCGACATCGTATCTCCGTCGGAGCGCCCGAATTGCTCGCTGTTCAGTGTTCTCAGGATTTCGGGCGTTGAGCCGTATATAACGCTGTACCCTCTTTCAATGACCCTGTTGGCTATCGCCAGCGAAAGATGAGTTTTTCCTAAACCCGTCGCTCCCATCATAAGAATACCGCTCTCGCTGCCGTCAAAATTTTCGGCGAACTTAAAGCAGTAGGTGAATACCTCCGTCATAGCCGATTTCTGGCTTACGGCGGGATTGTCGGGACATGGGGCGTCGGGATATAAATTGAGATTAAAATCGACAAATCTGCTGAGGGTCATTGCCGCCTGCTCGTTCATATCCTTTGAAGCCGCCGCATAGACCAGCTTCATAAAGCAGCCGCACCATTTCCCGTCCGAGCAGCCCTTATCCTTGCAGATCGGGCAGGTATATATTGGGGCAAGGTAATCCGCGGGAAATCCGCCCGCTGCGAGAAGCTCCATCATATTTTTCTGGATATTCAGATTGTCTCTCCGCAGGTTTTCTATAAGCTCCGTGATATTCTCCCGATGTGACAATATTGCGGGAGCGATATTTGAGGCGGTAAGAGCCAGTCGTGCTTCGAGCTGACTGTATTCGGGGAGCTTTTTCAGCACCTCGTCCCTGCGTTTTTCCTCCAGAGCTCTGTTGTATTCCCGCCGCTTGTCCAGTTGAAAATGGGCGGCGGCATAATATTTTTCGTTTAAACTCATATTTATCCTTTACCCGCTCTTATCTGAGCGATAAGCTCCCTCGTGTTTACCGTCGTCTCGGAGCGGCTTACGATTTCGGACTGATTGTGTATCTGTGCCATTATCTCGTTTACGTCAAAGCTTGACTGACCGCGAGAATTTGCGGCGGGGCGCGCCGAAAAGCTCTTTTTGGAGGGATTTTTCGTCTTATATTCCTCCTGTTTTCGCTGAACACCCGCAGCGGTTGTGATACCCTCTGACCGCCAGCTCTCCAGTATTTTGTTCATATAGGGGAACGACAGCTTTCCCGTGGAATTTAACGTTATATCATACGCGAGCATTATCATATCCTCGCCGAAGCCCCATTCCTCCGACCAGGTATGTATAAATTCCTTTTGCTTGGGAGCAAATGCGCTTTTTATCTCCATCGCGGCTTTCAGCCTGTCCTCGATATCGCCGCGGCGGGTGATCAGCCGAATGCGCTCCTCGGCGAGGTCGAGAGTGTTTATTTCGTCCTCGCTCCAGCTTTCCGCGCATTTCTGGATATAGGCTATGCTTGTTTTTTTGATACGGAAGCAGTGGTCAAGCAGGGTGAGGGC
>CAMWLH010000401.1 GCA_947175045.1 uncultured Clostridia bacterium
TTACACTTACACTGATATTAGTAGGAGGTTTTTCGATGTTTTTTATCTTTTTAAAATAATTTTTTGTTTTTTTATAGAAAAACTTTATAATGCACACTTTTATTTATAAATTTCTGTAGTTAAGTCAGAAAAAATTGGAGCAATAAATATCTGAAATAAATCCATATACGGTAGTCTTACTTAAGCATTTTCCTTATATTACTATTTTAGCACTTTTAAAGGGATTTGTAAAGAGCTTTTTATCTTCTATTGCTCCCTCAATTAAATATTTCCAAAAGTTATGCGGCAAAACTAGAGCGTATCTGAAAAGTCGCAATTTGCATAAAAGAGACAAAAGTAATATAATATAATATAAAAAACAGAAGGAGGCAAGAAATGGGAGCAAAACGATATGAAAGAAGTGATGAACAATGGAAGTGGATAAAGGAGTATGATACCTAGAGCGCAAACAGGTATGCCGCCAAAGGATAACAGACAGATGTTCAACGCCATATTATGGCTTGCAAGAAGTGGAGCGACATGGTCTGATATACCAGAACAATATGTTACACATCAAAAGGATAGATACAATCCAAAAAAGTAACACCTTGAAAGAGAACAGAACTTTTCTCGTAATGAGTAGCAAATCTTCGGTTGTTATTAAGTTTTAATTAGGGGTTAGTATTATTTCCGCATTCTACTTGTCAAATAACACAGTTACCACCCCAGAATGGAGGAAAAGATTTAATGCGGACTATTACTGCAAGAATAATTCTGAAAACGTGCAGAGCTACAACAGCGTAAAGCAGCGTCGCAAGTGCGCTCAAAGGTATAAAGCAACCTATACCGGTAAATATATCAATAAGTATCTCCCTGACATATGCCCAAACCTCGAGGCAATCATTGTAGACAGTCGGGAGTAGATTCAGAAGCCCGAACACTGGGGACATCAGAATTTTAATCAGATTTTCGGTTATCATTTAATCACCACCCTTAATATCTGAAAACCACTCATTGACGTAAGGTGCTGCATATGAAGCAGCTCCGATGAGGGAACCAACATTTCCTATAATGCTTGGAAGCGATTTAAGCAGCATTACAAAAAATGCAAGATAAGTAAAGCGGACGATAATCTTGTGTATGCTGCGGATATAGAATCGAACGGATCCGTCGATGAAAGCTCAGTTATCTATTCGAAATGGATGCTTAATATAAATTTCTTCGGAACTGATTACGAACTTATTTCCAGACTTATAACCGTTAAATCCTCGACAAACTTTAAAATCTTATTTTCTAAGTCCAAGAAACTCGATCATCTGATCGGGGTCCATATGCTTACAACTGAATGTAAGCCAGTCTATAAGGAATATGTTTTCGGTCAATCAGGCTCACCTGCCTTTGTTGTAAGACCACGCTTGCGCAGCTCCGACCATATGACTTTATGGCGCTCAATAATGTACATTATTAAGGCAACACCGCATAATTCAATCATAGTCAACAGCGAAATATAGTATTGCTTAATAAAAATATAACTTGTGTTAATTCGCTTGGAAGGCATACCAAATCAAGCGGTCAGACAAGGTCTGTCAGCTAAGATCAGGTTTGCCAACGCAAACATAATATGGAGTTTAGAGGTCTGCTTTTTCAGACCTCGATATCGCGTTCGATGGTAGCCAAGTCGCCGTTTTACGACAGCAAAAACGTGTCCAACCTTTGCACGAACCGAAGATTTTTTATGCTCAGCTTTTTTCGCTGCGTATCTGCCGCTTTGCGATAACTTCTTAATTTGCGATGGTTTTCAATTGATTTTATAGTTGATCCTTCTGCCTTTGTTATTACGAACGACAGCGTCCTTTCGCTTATCTGCACCGGTGTAACCGCTATCGCCGTATATCTCGTTTTCTTCACCGGTTAAAAGTTCTGATGTCATTGTTACATCGTGCACATTTGCACCGGTAACCCTAATGGTATGCACCAAGCCACTGTCTTTGTCAACACCAATGTGAGCTTTATAACCGAAAAACCATTGGTTTCCCTTTTTTACTGAATGTGCCTCGGGATCTCGTTTTTTATCTGCGTTTTTCGTTGAGGACGGTGCCGAAATTATTGTTGAATCAACAATCGTTCCTTTTTTCAAGATAAGACCTTTTTCTTTGAGCATTTCAACTACTTGGGCAAACAGCTTTTCTTGAAGTCCGTTTTTGATCAACAAATTGCGAAACCTCCCCAGCGTATCGCCATTGGAAACTTGATTACTTGATTCCACTCCGCAAAAGTCCGAAAACGCGCGGCTTCTACTACCTCGGCAACAGTCGCTTCATCGGCGAGATCATACAAATTTTGAATGAGATAGATCCTAAGCATAAGTTCCAAATCATAGGGCTTGTTTCCGCGCTCTCCTTTGTAATAGCACAGCTTTATGAGTGTTATCCACTCGCCCCACGGAACTATGCGCTCTATCTGTTCCAAAATTCTTTTTTCTTTGTCCGTACTTGTAACTGTTCGTCATTCAGCATTGACAGGCTTAGTTGTTTTTTCATATTTTTATTATACCTTATTTTTCACCTTTTTGCAATCCTTTTGTGCGTTTTTGCCTTAAATTGAGTTGCGCTCCGATGGCGAGCTGATCACTCGTCGGCATCTTCTTCCAATACCGCAATTTCAATCCAGTCTAATATATCATTTTCGGGCATTCAGATCACCTCCTTTATGTTTTTTTATAGCCTTGAGCAAAACTCACCAACCCGCATAAGAAAAGGAACAGTGAGCAGAGT
>CAMWLH010000402.1 GCA_947175045.1 uncultured Clostridia bacterium
GTTGGATGATCGATTATATGTACGATAATTACGAAGAATTCAAAATTCTGATCTGCTGCGGCGACGGAACTCCATACGAGCATTTCATCGACTCAATGGTAGATATTGAAGTTGAATATACATTTAAGTATATTGAGGTTCTGAAAAGTCTTGGCAAAGATGTTCCCGAACTTGACAGAGAGCTTTGTCACATGATCGCAAGCGGTATGTTCGAGGGCGTTTTTGAAGCGATTCGCCACGATATGCCAAAAGATCGTGCTAAGGCTTTTATAAAACAGCTTCGTGAGTTTTACACTGCGGGTTGGATGAAAATTATGGGGCAGTAATGCTCTATAATTTTTAGCCATCGGTTAGCTCTAACTAACTTCAAACAAGGATATTCGGAATCGGCTGCAGAGGTTCCCTTATCATAAATCCACTTCACAAGGAGGACTGAAAGTGAAAAAGAATAAAAATCTTTCGGAGCTTATGAGCTATGCGGGCAAGCACAGGTATCTAACCTATTTATCGCTCGTATTATCGGTAATAAGCGCAATTTTAACGCTTTTGCCGTTTGTATTTATCTTCTTTATTATCAAGGAGGTTATAGAGGTCGCTCCAAACTTTTCGGAGGCTGTCAATGTTTCCCGCAACGGATGGATGGCGGTGATCTTTGCGCTGATCGCAATTGTCGTTTATATCTGCGGTTTGATGTGCTCTCATATGTCGGCGTTCAGGATCGCAGGAAATATGCGAAAAACAATGATGTCGCATATCGCAAAGCTGCCGCTTGGATTTATCGGCGAAATGGGCAGCGGAAAAATACGCCGTATTGTCAACGAAAGCAGTGCGGCAACAAGGTCAGCCAAGCAATCTGCTTGAACAAAACGGTATTTATTCCAAAATGGTCAAGTTACAAACCGAGAGTCAAAGATGGACAATCGGTTAAAACAAAATATATACAAGTTTAAAGTACAAATACAGCGGCAGTTTGTTTACTCAAACCGCCGCTATTATATCTATAGCTAAATCTTTTTTGTTCTTGGCGAATGTTTCCTTTCAGAAATCTCAACTGCATGACCCTCGGAATCACCATAGAACTCAATCGGCACAGGCTTCGGTGGAAATCTCTCCAGCACCATTGCCTCAACATCTTTGCTGTCGGCATATTGCACCTTGCGCTCGGACTTCTCAGATATCGAATAAGCGTCCTCGAACGCTATTCCCCACTTAAAAAACAGCTTGAGCCGAGTTTTCATCGGGTGGCAGCCTGTTTTCATCACAATAAAGTGACCTTTCGGCATGGATTTCAGCTCGTCAACGGTCATAAGCGGTCGCTCAATCATCTGAAGCTGGCGGTTTCCACCTTCCCGGCCGCTTGAGCGCGTCACCGTTCCACTGAGAACGGTTTGCTTTCCGAGGTTCTGAGACATTGCTTCGGCGGTCTTGGAGTTGGGCGCGAACGCTCCAAACAAGGTGCATTGACAGTTGTCCACGATGATCTCCGCGCCCTCTTTGCCATAGGTTTTCTCGAATTGTGCGAGAGATTGGATAATCGCGACTATCGAAACCTTTCGGGAACGCGATGCGGAGAAAATCATCTCCAAGCCATCGATCTTGGGCAACGTTCCCACTTCATCCATATAGAACATCACGCGCTTATCGAGCGTACCACCCTTTTCATCGGCAACGGTCAGTATCTCGCGGTAGAGCTGCTGAAATATCAGCGAGATCAAAAAGTGTTTGGTGGCGTCCTCCTCGGGCAAGACAAGGTATATTGCGGATTTGCTGTTACAGAACTCCTCCACGTCAATTGAGGTATCGAAGCAGAGAATTTGTTCAAGCTCCGAGTCGATGAATGAGTTCAGTCTTGACAGTGCGGTCGACATAACGCTCGCCATTGCCTGATCGGACGAATTGAGCGCCGCCCCCGCGAACCATCTCGCTTTATGCTCGCCGGGTAGTTTATAGATCAGCATTTGAAAACGCGATACGCCTTTTGTTCCGGACGGCGCGAGCAAGTCTTGTATCAGCTTGAACACGCTGATGATATGCCGCTTTTCGGGAGGACAGAATTCCGCTATCAACAATATGACCGCTGTCAGCAAGCCTTCCGCCGCCTCATAGAAAAAAGCATTCTTTTCCTTTACTTAAGGATACCACAAAGTTCTTTAATCGATCTTCCCTACGAAGCGGTAGAAAATCTCGATCTCCTGTGTTCTGTTTCCGTCCTCGTCGTTCTCGGCTTGGTGAACCACGATCTTATCGATTAGCTCGATGAGCAGCGGCGCGGTAAGCTCCGTCAGTTCGGTGTACTTGCGGATAAGCGACAGCCACTTTTCCGCTCCGTTGGCATCCTGCGCCGATTTATCAAGCTTTGCTTGAAGTTCCTGCGTTTTGTTTTCCAGCTGCGTTTGTTCCTCTTGATATTTCGCCGAAAGCATCGCAAAATTTCGCTCGGTTATCGCCTCTTTCGCTCTGTCCTCGTACATCTTAGCGAACAAGTTATCCAACTCCTGCAGGCGCTTTTCGATTTTCAACAGCTCCTTTTTGGCGCTTGTGTTTTCTTTTTCGCGCTGCTTATCACCGCTCTTCAACAGCCGCTGAAGCAGTTTGCTGTCGTCCTTTTCATGGACCTGTGCGATCCAATATTGCAGTCTGCCGAGCACAACGGCATATATCACATCGTAGCGGATATAGTGTCCCGAACATTTATCCTTGCCGTATTCGCTATAGTTCGTACACATATAATATTGTCTTTCCC
>CAMWLH010000403.1 GCA_947175045.1 uncultured Clostridia bacterium
CGTCAAATAAGTGATTCCTGTTGAAAACTTGACATAGATTTGCTAGAATATTAAAATAAGCAAAAGTAAAGTGAGACGGGTGGCGGATATGCTAAGGTAACCGTTACGCTCGATAAGCTACCGCACTCGCTTACTAATATACAATAAAAAAGGAATAAAACAGTACGACGGTTAAATTTTTGGAGGTAAAACAATATGAATATTATCAAAACGACCGAGGGCAAAACGCTGAACATTGCTTTAGAGGGCAGACTTGACACGACGACCGCGCCGCAGCTCGAGGCTGAGTTAAAGCAGAGCATAGCCGACAACACCGAGCTTATACTGGATTTCGCCAAGCTGGAATACCTTTCCTCGGCGGGACTTCGCGTGCTGCTGGCGGCTCAGAAGGTCATGAACAAGCAGGGCAAAATGGTTATCCGCAACGTAAATGATGTTATTTCTGAGGTGTTCGAGGTAACGGGTTTTGCGGATATTCTCACTATCGAATAACCGGTGAACAGTATGGAAAAACAATTATTCCGCAAGGCGAGTATTGACAGGGTCTCCTCGCCTGAGCAGCTTAACGATTATGTCCGCGTATCGAACCCCGGCGTCTGGATGATTTTGGCGGCGGTCATCGTGCTGCTTATCGGCGTATGCGTCTGGGGGATCTTCGGGCATTTAGACACCAAAATAGCAACGGCGGGAACGTGTGAAAACGGTACTTTTACTTGTTATGTTAGCGAGGAAAAAGCCGCAAAAATAAAATCGGGAATGACCGTAAATGTTGACGGAAACGCACTTTCTGTGTCGGAGGTTTCCGCTAAGCCGATTTCCGTAAGCACTGATATGGACAGCTATCTTCTGTATCTCGGAGGCTTTTCGGAGGGCGAGTGGCTTTATGAAGTAACGGCGAACGCCACACTTTCGGACGGTACATATAAGGCGGAGATCGTGACGGAAAGCGTTTCTCCGATGTCATTTGTTTGGAATTGAGACAGCCTATGAGTAAAACAAAACCTATAAGGCAGCCCATAAAAAAAGGCGCTGCTAAAGTCCCCGTCGTAATGCAGATGGAGGCGTTGGAGTGCGGCGCGGCATCGCTCACGATGATACTCGCGTATTACGGCAAGTGGATCCCGCTGGAACAGGTGCGCGCGGACTGCGGCGTTTCGCGCGACGGCTCCAACGCGAAAAATGTCCTCAAGGCGGCGCGCAGCTACGGGCTGACCGCTAAGGGCTACCGCTACGAACCGGACGACTTAAAGAAAAACGGCACTTTCCCGTGCATTATCCATTGGAATTTTAACCATTTTCTTGTGCTCGACGGCTTTAAGGGAAACAAGGCATATCTCAACGATCCCGCAAAGGGCAGTTATTCCGTGCCAATGGAAACGTTTGACAAGTCGTTTACGGGAATTTGCCTGATGTTCGCGCCGTCCGAAAATTTCGAGCCGGGCGGCAAGCAGAAGAGCGTTATTTCGTTCGCGAAAAAGCGCTTAAAGGGCGCGGGAACAGCAGTAGCTTTCGTGGTGCTGACAACGGTCATAACCTCGCTTATCGGCGTGATCTATCCCGCGTTTTCAGGAATTTTTCTGGACAAATTGCTGACGGGCGAAACCCCCGACTGGTTCATGCCATTTATTTTTGCGTTAGGCGGACTTGGCGCGGTTCAGCTTGTTGTAGAGTGGATACAGACCGTATATTCGTTGAAAATCAACGGCAAGCTCTCGGTAGTGGGTAACACGGAATATATGTGGAAGGTGCTTCGTATGCCGATGGAATTTTTCTCCCAGCGCATGGCGGGAGATATTCAGCAGCGGCAGACAATGAACGCGTCGATTGCGCAGTCGCTTGTGCAGACCTTCGCACCCCTCGCGCTGAACACGATTATGATGATATTTTATCTTGTCGTGATGATACGTTACAGTCTGCCGCTTACACTTGTGGGATTGGCTTCGATAGTGATAAATTTCGCGGTTTCGCGTATAATTTCCAAAAAACGAATAAACATAACGCGCGTTCAGATGCGCGATTCGGGAAAGCTGGCAGGAGCTGCTGTCGCGGGCATCGAGATGATAGAAACGATCAAGGCGAGCGGCGCGGAAAACGGCTTTTTCGAGAAATGGGCTGGCTATCAGGCGAGCGTAAACACGCAGCAGGTGAGGTTTCAAAAGCTCAATCAATACCTCGGAATGATACCGTCGTTCGTGTCAGCGCTTGCGAATACCGCGGTGCTGATACTCGGCGTTTATTTCACGATAAACGGAGAGTTTACCGTGGGTATGATAATGGCGTTTCAGGGTTTATTAGGCTCTTTTACCGCGCCCGCACAGACGCTTATTTCCGCCGGGCGGACCCTGCAGGAAATGCGCACTCAAATGGAACGCATCGAGGACGTTATGGAGTACCCGACCGATGTGAATTACGATAACGACGAGGTTGACGAGAACGCAGAGTATGACAAATTGTCTGGAAACCTAGAGCTGAAAAACGTCACGTTCGGTTACTCGCGCCTTGCCGAGCCGCTTATCAAGGACTTTAATTTAACGCTGAAAACCGGAAGCCGCGTTGCGTTTGTGGGCACCTCAGGGTGCGGAAAATCAACGCTTTCAAAGCTGATTTCCGGATTGTACAAGCCTTGGAGCGGTGAGATCTTATTTGACGGAAAACCGACAGAAAAAATCGACAGAAGTGTTTTCACGGGTTCTCTCGCGGTCGTAGACCAAGATATAATCCTGTTCGAGGACACGATCTGTCG
>CAMWLH010000404.1 GCA_947175045.1 uncultured Clostridia bacterium
GGAAAATTCGCATTTAAATAATTTGCTCCTTGTCAGCACTTTATATACAGTCTGAAGCGCCCCCTTGCGGGAGCGCCATTCACCTTATCAGTTTCCTAATGTCACCTTGAGCTCGCCGCCCGTGTCTGTCGCGCCCATAAAGTAGGTGTCCTCGTTGCCGAGGAAAACAGACGGTGTGGCAGGGTCGCCGTCCTCATCGTACTTCGCGCTGGAGCACACTCCGCAAACGTACCCGTTGGACAGCTTGCAGTAATCCTCAAACTTGAGATTGTTCACGCGGTATGCCGTTACGTCGCCCGTAAGCTCTGCAAAGGGCTTGGGGGAATAGTAAGCCGAGTGCACCTTTACGGGGGCGGGCTTCACATTATCGTCCGCGGCAGCCGCTCCGCTGAAAGTAATCAGCGCGTAATAGCAGCCGTCGACGTTGGACTCCATAACTGTTCCGATATCGTTCTTCAGCAGCTTTTCAAACTCGTTCTTTTCCGCAGTCGAGGTATCGCTGAGCATATCCTTGATGGTCGTATAGGCGCGCACATATTGTATCTGGTTTTTATCAACAAACATCTTGATAAAGGTCGTTTCGTTGCGCGGATAGTTTCCGTTTATGGTGTTATAATACTTGATTATTTTGTCCGAGGAATCGATCGAGGCGGTCTCGTTCTTTATCGTGAGCGACAAGTCCGACTCGTACTTCATATACCTGCTGAACGTGTACTGCACGGCGGAATAGAAGTCCCGCGCCGAGTTGTTGGCAGCCTGTCTCTTTTCCCTGTCCGTTCCCGCGTTGGAAACGATAACGGCGGTGAGCACTCCGATTATGGCTATAACCACGATAAGCTCTATCACGGTAAAGCCCTTTTTCGCCTTAAGTCGCTGCAAATAACGTATCATAACTACCTCCGTTTATAGCGGCATAAGAAGCGGCGGGTAAGTTCCCACAAGCGCTCCGTCCGCGTTGATTCCGTCCTTAGTGCCGTTCCAAGCATATTCGCCCGCAGCGAAATCGTCCTTTTCGGGCACGTTCCCCGAAACGCTGCCGCGGCTGAACCAGCAATACAAGCACTTTCCGCCCTCAAGATATACCCATGCCGTGCCGTCCTTTACGGGCGGAAAGGACTCCGCCAGCAACAGCGCCAGTTTATCCTCATGGCATTTTATATTCGTTTCGCCCTCGGTTATCGCCTTTGAAGTCTTGCCCTCCCACGGCAGCCCGTCCTGCTTGAACGCGTCCGCATGAAAGGGATCGTCTGCGCTTTTCATTTCCCAGGAGTTTCCGCTGACGGTTATTATGTAGGCGGCGGTATTGCTTGAACTGAGCTTCATTCCCTGCTCGTCAACGTCGCAGGAAACAAGATAATTGCCCACAAACTGACATATTTTAGCGGCGGTATTGTTGGCGGACTGCACGTTCGCTTTTTCCACATACCCCATCATCATGGGGGTTATCAGCGCCGCAAGCACCGCGATTATCGCGATGACAACTATCAGCTCCACAAGGGTAAAGCCTCTTTTTGATTTTAAGGCATTCAGCTTTTTTATCAAAGAAACACCTCCTGAAATCGGGGGATTCACCCGTCTGAAGCCGAAAACACCTAATCCCTCGGCGGGGATACCCCGCCGAGGAAAAAGTTCAGTGTTTAGTTGACTTCATTCAAGTCTTATCACGGAGTAGAACTGGAGCCAGAGCCGGAGCCGCTTGCCAGACCCTTGGTCAGTGCGGGAGCAGTACCGATAACCTCACCGCCGAGGATACCATCCTTGTCGTCCCAGCCGCTGAAACTGCCGTTATCGAAGTCTGTACCCTTGGGAAGAGTGCCAGAGGGGAAAGAATCGCCTGCATAGTAAACTACGCCTACGCACTTGCCGCCCTTGATGTAGCAGTTAGCAATAGCGTTCTTGAAGCCGTAATCGTTGGTGATTACCTTCTCCAGTTCATCTGCATAAGCAGCCTTAACATTCAGTGCTGCAGCGGACAGGGTGGAGTCATCAAGTGTTACTTCTACAGCGTTGTTGGATACCTTGATTACCCACTTAGCCGAGTCGGCAGGAGTAGAAGTGCCGCCTCTGGTGATATCCAGACCCTTGGTAGGATAGCCCTTGGTGTCCATCTCAGCGATAAACGTATTGACGGTATCCTTGAGGGTAGCCGCGGTAGAGTTTGCGGACGTTACTCTGGAATTGGTAACGTAGCCCAGCATGGTAGGAACGAGAATTGCCGCCAGTACCGCAATGATAGCGATAACAACGATCAACTCAACGAGCGTAAAGCCCTTTTTGGCTTTCATAGCCTGAAGTTTCTTTAGCATTGTAAAGACCTCCTATTGAAAAAAATTTATTTATGTATAACCCCGGCGGGGCTATATCCTTGTTAAAACGGCTTATGCCGTAAGCGGAAAATGCTTCGTATACCGAAGGTCATGTATCGAAACCCGTTTTCTGCTGTGATTATATTATACCACAAGAGAATTTTTTTGCAAGGGGTTTTTTGAAAATTTCGCCTTTCGCAAACATTTTCGTGATAAATTTTAGTTATTGTTAATTCATTTTGTGCGATATTCACAATTTATTGACATCTTGTGAGTGTGTAAACGTTTTTATTTGCATAAATCGGACAATGCTGTGCCTTTTTTAGGAAGAAAACAAGATACATACGGAGCTTGCCCTGTATAAAAAGTTATAGCGACGTAATATTGACGCAGGAATTTTTCGCAAGCCGATTTGAAAGCGCAGCCCGCGAAGCG
>CAMWLH010000405.1 GCA_947175045.1 uncultured Clostridia bacterium
TTTCCAGAGAGAGCATGGATACCAGAGCCGCCGTGAGATTTACAGCTTTAGCCGCCACCAAAAGCGGGCTTTTGAATTTACGGTATTTTACCAGATTGACTATTGAAAGGATCGTCGTATAAAAAGTGTAAGCCGCCATGACATATATCAGGGTTCCCGCATATTCAAAGCCCTCATTTTCATAAACGACCAGCGCCGTAATGCCCGACAGAGCAATATTCATTATCAGGAACGCTCCTCCGCACAGGCGGTAACGCTTTAATTCCGCCGCGTAGTTCTCGCCGACAGAGTTATTATGACGCAAAAGGAGAAATCGCATCAGCGCCAGCATTATGTAATATACCGACAGCGAAACAAACCATACCGAGCGGTAATATACCCCCGCGAACATCTTCACACCGGCATATACAATATTTATCCCAAGCGACATATACAGCGACAGCTTTACGCGATACGGGATATCGGTAAGGTATCTGTGTGCGGTACTGCTGCGGTGCACAAACGCGGAGCATTTCTTGAAAGCCACCGGAATTCTCGCGCACAATATTGTCAGCGCATAGGCTGAAAACAGAAATGAGAAATATCCGAACACAGTATCGTCCTGCCCAAGCGCAAATACAGCAGCCAGCAGCACAGCAGCAATCGGCACACATATAAGAACCACCGCGATATGCGGAAAAATTAATTTCTTAATCAGATTTTTCAGCCTTTGCATCATTGGCAAAATACAATTTCACCCCCAGATGAAGGACACTTTCATCAGCCTGTCCTTGATTATATTGTCGGCAATATACATATTTCCTATTCCTGCAATTCCTTAATCTTATCGCGCAGATACGCCGCGTGCTCAAAATCAAGCAGCTTCGCCGCCTTTTTCATTTCGACGGTATACTGCGCGATAAGCTTCTCGCGCTCCGCTCTCGGCAGCCACTTGACGTCCTTTTTGCCTTTCTTGCCGCGCGCTTCCTTTCTGGTTATTTCCAGAACGTCGCGGATCTTTTATAATGGTCTTGGGGATTATCCCGTGCTCGGTGTTGTAGCGCTGCTGTATCTCACGGCGGCGGAGCGTTTCGGTTATCGCGAGCTCCATTGACCTTGTAACGCTGTCCGCGTACATTATTACCGTACCCTCCGCGTTGCGGGCGGCGCGCCCTATGGTCTGCACAAGGCTCGTTTCGCTGCGCAGGAAGCCCTCCTTGTCCGCGTCGAGTATAGCCACCAGCGACACCTCGGGGATATCCAGACCCTCGCGCAGCAGATTTATTCCCACCAGAACGTCAAATTCCCCCGCGCGCAGGTCGCGGATTATCTCCATGCGCTCCATCGTGTCGACGTCGTGGTGCATATAGCGCACCTTTATGCCCGCCTTGTCAAGGTAATCCGTGAGATCCTCAGCCATTTTCTTGGTGAGGGTGGTGACAAGCACACGCTGTTTATCGGCTATCCTCGTGTTTATTTCAGAAATGAGATCCTCTATCTGCCCCTCGGTCGGCTTTACTATAACCTCGGGGTCAAGCAGACCCGTGGGGCGTATCACCTGCTCCACTATCTGTGTGGAACGCTCCCGCTCAAAATCTCCCGGGGTAGCCGAAACGAAAATCACCTGGTTCACCTTGTCGTAAAACTCGTCAAAATTCATCGGGCGGTTATCGTAGGCGCAGGGCAGCCTGAACCCGTAATCCACGAGATTTTTCTTTCTCGCCACGTCGCCGCCGTACATTCCTCGAACCTGTGGGAGCGTTACATGGCTCTCGTCCACAAGCATAAGAAAATCCTCGGGAAAGTGATCCAGCAGCGTTATCGGGATACTGCCGGGCGGGCGGCGCGCGAGAACTCTGGAGTAATTCTCCACGCCCTTGCACATTCCTATCTCCGCGAGCATTTCCATATCGTAGCGGGTGCGCTGCTCTATGCGCTGCGCCTCTATCAGCTTATTGTTATCGGTAAAGTATTTTATCCGCTCGTCAAGCTCGATCCTAAGCTCCGCCAGCGCCTCGTCCATCTTCTCTCTGCCTATGATATAGTGCGACGCGGGAAATATCATGCAGTGCAGAACAGTGGAACGCACATTTCCCGTAATAACCTCAAACTCGCTTATGCGGTCTATCTCGTCGCCGAAAAACTCCACACGCACCGCGGTTTCGTTTGTGCCGCCCGCGGGGAATATTTCCAGCGTGTCCCCTCTCACGCGGAATTTGTTGCGGACAAAGTTAAGCTCGTTGCGCTCATACTGCATATCTATCAGCTTAGCCATTACCTCTTCACGCGATATCTCCTGCCCCTGCCGCAGAGAGAGCGTATTGGAGCGGTAATCCTCGGGGCTGCCCAGCGAGTAGATACAGGAAACGCTGGACACAATGATAACATCCCGCCGCTCCGCGAGAGCCGCCGTGGCGGAATGGCGCATTCTGTCTATCTCGTCATTTATCGCGCTGTCTTTTTCTATATAAGCGTCGGTAGAGGGAATATAGGCTTCGGGCTGGTAGTAGTCGTAATAGCTGACAAAAAATTCCACCGCGTTGTTGGGGAAAAACTCGCGGAACTCCGCGCAGAGCTGCGCCGCAAGCGTTTTGTTGTGCGCCAGCACCAGAGTCGGCTTGTTTACGTTCGCGATGATATTCGCCATTGTAAAGGTCTTGCCCGAGCCGGTAACTCCAAGCAGCGTCTGCTCCTTGTCGCCTCGCAGAACTCCCTCGCTCAGTGCGGCTATCGCTTCGGGCTGATCTCCCGTGGGC
>CAMWLH010000406.1 GCA_947175045.1 uncultured Clostridia bacterium
GCTTTATCGCATGGGGGTGCGTATACTGTTTTTCTGCGGCGGTGAGACTTTTATGTGGCAGGACAGCGGTAAAGGTCTGCGCGATCTGGTCATAGAGGCGAAGGAGATGGGATTCCTTATCGTGAACGTGGTGACGAACGGTACATTTCCCATTGATCTGCCCGAAGCCGATCTTATTTTGCTGAGTCTGGACGGAGACCGCGAGCGGCACAACATGATACGCGGCGATACCTACGATACCATCATGGAAAATATAGCCCGCGCCACAGCGGACAACATCTGTTTTTATATGGCGATAAATCAGATCAACAAAAGCTGCATTGCGGAGGTTTGCAGAACGGCTCGGGACACGCCAAATGTCCGCGCAGTCTCGTTTAACTTCCACACGCCATACCCCGACACGGCGGAGCTTGCTTTGAGCCGCCAAGAAAAATCCGACTGCTGCGCGGAGATATCCCGAATGATGAGGGAGGGAGCGCCGATATTCAATCTGAAAAGCGCGTTTCCTTATCTTATCGACAATAGCTTTCCCACGCCGTGCCATCAGTGCGTGGTGATAGAAAACGGCAGGATAAGCACCTGCGGGCGGTGCATAGACGTCCCCGGACTATGCGAGCGCTGCGGATATTTCTTTGTGGCGGAATATACGCTGCTTTTCCGCGGGAATTTAAAAATCATATTTGAAATGCTGCGGACTTATCTTAAATACATCTAGGAGAAAAATATGGGAATGATAACGGGCTTGACCCGAATGTGGCTGACGCGCTCCGCAAAGCCCTTTGTTTTCACGAATGAATTTGACGAACGGCTGCCTTTTGAGGAATGCGAGGGGCTGGGGCTGTATATACATATCCCGTTTTGCAGGAGCATTTGCAATTTCTGCCCCTACTGCAAGATACCATATTCCGAGGAGCTTTGCCGCCGCTATATCGACGCGCTTATAAAAGAAATTCATATGGCAGGCGGCAGCGCGGGCGGCAGAAAGCGGGTCACAAGTCTGTATTTCGGCGGTGGAACTCCCGCGCTCGCGGCGGGACGGCTGGCGGAGATACTGGACGCGGTAAACGAGCATTTTATAATTACCGAGGGGATAGGGGTAGAGCTCCACCCCGACGATGTGACGGAGCCCGTTCTGCTGGCGCTGAAAAACGCGGGAGTTACCAAGATCAGCATAGGCATTCAGTCTTTTAGGGAAAAATACCAAGCTGTATTAGGGCGCAAAAGTGTGGATCACTCCGCTTTATCAAAAGCGCTGAAAGCGGTCAGCTTTGAAACGGTCTCGATGGACTTCATTTTTGCCCTACCCGGGCAGAGCTTTGAGGACTTGAAAAGCGATGTTGAACTTGCATTCAGGAGCGGCGCAAACCACGTCGCTATCTATCCCTTTATTGATTTCACGTTTACCTCCAGCCCCGTCAAAGCAATGCCCAAAAAGGAAAAGCGTCGGCTGTTGGACGCTATTACGAAATACTGTCTGGATAAGGGATATATAAGAAGCTCCATCTGGACTTTTTCCTCTGAAAAAACCGCTCGCTATTCGTCCATGACGCGGGATAATTTTCTGGGCTTTGGGTGCTCTGCAACCACGCTGCTTAAAAGGCAGTTTAAGATAAACACCTTTTCGGTGGAGGAGTACTGCCGCCGCATAGACGGCGGGCAGCTCCCCACGTCGCTCACTCTGCGTTTTTCAATGTGGCAGCGCATGGTGTACTATTTATTCTGGACGGCATACAGCACGCAGGTGAGCGAAGCCGCGTTTGAGAGATTTTTCGGCGTTCCGCTGAAAAAGATGTACGGCGCGGAGCTTAAAGCCGCTGGGTTGCTGGGGATGGTAACGCACAGTGACGGCATTTACCGAATGACGCTTAAAGGCGCATTTTACTACCACTATTATGAGAATTTCTACACCCTTGCCTATATTGACAAGATGTGGGGGATAATGCGCAGGGAAGCCTTTCCCGAGCGTATTGAATTATAAAATCAAAAGGGAAGCGGCAAGCTTCCCTTTTTGGTATTACAGTATTCCGAGCCTGTCCAGGATTTCCATAAAAGTATCCAAGTCGGTATATGTGAAGATATCGTAAGCCATTCCCCCATAACTGAGCGCCGCTGAAAGCTCCGATCGTTCCGCCGCTTCCTCCGCGCGGCAGGACGAGGGAATGCACTCGTCAAGCTCCGTCAGCAGGTCGGAATCGCGTATGGCGGCTGTGTTGTAGCGCAGTCTGTCAAGAGCCTTTCGGCGGGCTATTTTTGCGGCGTAGGCGGTCAGCTTTTCGGGTTTGTCGGGCGGAATGCTGTTCCATACGGCGAGCATGGTATCGTTGAAACATTCCTCCGCGTCCTGCGGCGATCTCAAGATACCGCGGCAGACTTTAAGAATAAGCCGCCCATATTTAGTCTTAAGCGCCGCGAGACCCTTTTCGTCATGCTCCCACAGCAGCTCTGTCAGCTTGGCGTCCTCCATTTTATCACCTCCTGTTAATATAGTCGAAAGGGAGCACCGCATTGTCACAATTAAATGAAAATTTAGTTTAGCAGGGGATTTGTTGAAAGCCTAAAATCCCCTATTACGCTAATTTATAAAAACAAGCACCCGCAAATTTAATCGCGGGTGTCAATTTTTTCGCGCTGCAAACCTATCCGAATCTCCGTGCCCGTTTCATCGGAGTGCGCAATTATATCATGCCCAAGAGCGGCGCAGATACGGCGGCAGAGATAAAGCCCTATTC
>CAMWLH010000407.1 GCA_947175045.1 uncultured Clostridia bacterium
GTATGACCGACCCTCGCCGACGAACCCCGTAAAGCGGCGCAGAAAAAAGAAAAAGCGTATAAATCACACCCGCACTATGGCGCAGGTGTTTCTCGGCGTACTTATTTCGGTGGTGGCAACCTGTTTGGCGATAGGACTTTCTATACAGATGATAACCGCCATACAGGACGTTACGGGTATGTCAAAGCGGAAAGTCACTAAAGAGGTGGTGATTACCGATTCGATGAACACCGACGATATAGTGGATCTTCTGCATGATGAGGGGCTGATACAGATGCCATGGCTGATGAAAGCGTATATACGGTTTTCAAAGGATGAAAATGATTTCATCAATGGCAGCTTCGAGGTAAGCTCGAATATGTCGTACAGCACTCTTATTACCACGCTTAAAACCGTCAAGAAGTATACCGAAACGGTCATGATAATGATACCCGAGGGCACAACCGCGCAGCAGATAGGAGCTCTTTTGGAGGAAAACTATGTCTGCCGCGCCAAGGATTTTGAAAAGTTCTACATCGAAAAAATGAACAAATATGATTTCGAGGAGCAGATCGAGGACGATCCCGACCGTTTTTATGCGTTGGAGGGCTACCTGTTCCCCGATACCTACGAGTTCTATGTTATAGACGACTTGAAAAAGAACCCCGATTTCGATACGGAGCAGTACGCTAAAATAGCGGCGGAGAAGATGATAGAGAACTTCGAGGCAAAGCTCACCAGAAGTATGCAGGAGCGTATGGAGGAACTTGGAATGAGCATTGACGATGTTATAGTACTCGCGTCGCTAATTCAGAAGGAGGGCACGAACGAGGAAAATATGTCGATGATATCCTCGGTATTCCACAACCGTCTTAACGACGGCGAGACTTTCCCGCAGCTCCAGTCAGATACGACCTATACCTATATTGAGGACTGCATTGAGCCGGTCCTCAGCGGTGACAGGCTGACGGAGGTCTCCGATGCATATGATACCTATAAGTGTGAGGGTCTGCCCGCGGGCGCGGTATGCAACCCGGGTCTGGAGGCTATCAACGCGGCGCTTTATCCCGCAGACAGCGATTATTACTACTTCCTGTGCAGCGATGACGGAGTGTTCTACTACGCGCATACGGAGCAGCAGCATAACCAGAACATTATTGACGCGGAGCTTCGGGGAGAAGAATGATATGACGAATTATACCGAGCTGTTAGCCCCCGCGGGGGACGGGGAAAGCCTTAGAGCGGCGCTGGATTACGGCGCCGACGCGGTGTACCTCGCCGGCAAGGGCTATGGCATGAGAGCGGGCGCGAAGAACTTCGACGAGGAGGGCTTGCGCGGCGCGGTGGAGTCCGCCCACCAAAAGGGGATAAAGGTCTACCTGGCGGTAAACACTATCCCGCTGAACAGCGAGGCGGACAGCTTTCCCGAGTATATACGCGCCTGCGCGGCGGCGGGAGTCGACGCGGCGATAGCCGCCGATATTGGCGTGATAGCTATGATAAGGGAGCACGCTCCCGCGCTTGCCATTCACGCGTCCACCCAGACGGGGGTGGTGAACTACCGCACCGCGGTCGAGCTGTATAAAATGGGAGCGCGGCGCGTGGTGTTGGCGCGCGAAGTGAATCTCGCGGATATCAAAGTAATTCGCGGGCGGATACCCGAGGATATGGAAATAGAGGTATTTGTGCACGGGGCTATGTGTGTGAGCTTTTCGGGGCGGTGCCTTATCTCGCAGTACCTCACGGGGCGCAATGCCAACCGCGGGGAGTGCGCGCAGCCCTGCCGCTGGGGGTATTATCTTATGGAGGAGAAGCGCCCCAACGAGTTTTACAAGGTATTCGAGGACGAGCGGGGAAGCTATATACTCAACGCGCGTGATATGTGCATGATAGAGCATATCGACGACCTGCTGGAGGCGGGCGTCACCAGTTTGAAGATCGAGGGCAGGGCGAAATCGGCATACTATACGGCGGTCACGGTGAACGCTTATCGTGCGGCTCTTGACGCGGCAAAAAGGGGAGAAAAACCCGCGCAGTGGGTGTTGGAGGAGGTCGACAGGATAAGCCACCGCCCCTACTGCACGGGATTTTTCTACGGCGATCCCCGCGGCGGCAGCGAAACGCAGAATGCGGAGGAGCTTACTAACGGAGGGCAGTACTTCGCGGACAGCGGGTATATGCGGGAGTATGATTTCGTGGGGACGATAGACAGGTGCGCGGACGGAATAATGAGCATTACCCAGCGGAATTATTTCACGGTCTCGGACGAGCTGGAGATACTCGCCCCCGGGCGGGAGCCGATACGGTTCGTGCCGGAAAAGCTGTTTAATTCGCAGGGGGAGCTGATAGAGGTGGCTCGGCACGCCATGGAGAAGCTGACGGCGGTGTCGGATATTGTCGTGCCGGATAACTCGATTTTGAGGAAGAGGGTAAGGTAGGCGGAGAGCTTAGAGCAACGCTTAGTCTACGCAGCAAAGCAACGCAGGCATAGATCAACATTTCGCCCGCGCAGGAATTTTCCTGCAAGCCGCTCGTGAAAGCGTAACGGAACGAAGTGGAGTGGAGCTTTTACGGGCGCGCTGGCACTCTCCGACGCGCAGCGTCTGAGGGTGCGGTGCGGGAAAATTCAAATTAAAATCAGGAGGCTTTATTTTTAAGTTTCAGAATAGGGAGCTGTCGACCGATGAGCGCGTAAAGGCTCTGTTGGAGGAGCTTACGCTCGAAGAGAA
>CAMWLH010000408.1 GCA_947175045.1 uncultured Clostridia bacterium
TTTCCGCACCGCACACTCCAACGCTTTGGTAGGAGTGTGTTATCTCGCCGTAAAAGCTCCGTTTTACGCCTTGCGGAAAACTCCGCTTCCACGGCGGACTGCGGAAAATTTACTGCGTGGGCGTTACGCTGCTTTTTGTCGGCACAGCTTTGCTGCATAGGAATTTAACTGCTCTCTGCCGACACTGTCTTTCAGCGTGGGCGTAACGCCGCGTTTACCCTTACTGTTTTGTATTGTTGGATAATTTATAGTTATCACTTTAATTATAACACATCTGTCCAAAAACGTCAAGTGTATTTGAAAAAAGTTTGCCAATAAAATGTCTTTTTCTTAAAATTTTCAGTTTAATTTCATATTTTTTGTGAAACGATCCGCGCGGTTATGCGGAATTTTGCTTGTTATAAAACATTTTCGAAAAAAATAAAAACTTTGCAGTTTTTTGCAGTTATGTATGCTGTATCATGATGTCAGCGGGAAAGGAGGTAAAAAACTCAACAATCGGGCAAGAGCAACGCAAAGCGACCGCAGTAAAGCAACGTGAGAAAAGATCAACATAACGCCCACGCAGGAAATTTTCCGCAAGCCGAAAAATTTTGTGCAACATTGTAGTAGATACCTAAAGCATTATGCGGCTGATTGCACAAAATTTGGAAAGCGCAGCGGAACGAAGTGCAGCGGAGCTTTTACGGCGAGCTAGCGCAAACAACGCAAAGCGTTGTTTGCGGCGGTGCGGAAAATTTCAAATTCAGATAAGGAGGCTAGATGGGACTTAGGGAAATATTGTTTACAAGAAAGAAAAATCAGAGCCCGTTGTTATCGACGTTTTACGCGGGGGAGCTGGCGCGGTGGGACGAAATTTACCGCGGCGGCGGAGAGTGGCGCTACACAAGACGCGGCGGGCTTAACGGAGGAATGAGGAGGGTCGCGGCGCTGAACGCCGCAAAGGCGGTCTGCGCGGAGCTTTCGCGGCTGTGCTTTACGGAGGGAACCCACCTTGTTTCAAGAGACAGGGAAACGGAGGAATTCGTGGAGCGGGTACTTAAGGAAAACGGATTCGCGGACAGGTTCCCGGATTTCCTGGAAAAAGTGTTTGCGCTCGGCGGCGGAGCAGTAAAGGTCTACTGGGACGGCGGAGTCAAGGTCGATCTCATAACGGCCGACTGCTTTGTTCCCACGCGGTGGGACGGCAGAGGAATAAGCGGCGCGGCTTTCGGCTCTCGGCTCTCGCAGAACGGAAAAAGCTATATCCTCGCGGAAACGCAGGAGCTTACCGGCGAGGGCTGCGTTACCGAAAACAGGCTGTTCACGGAGAACGGCGCAAGAGCGGAGCTGAAAGAAGTGCTGCCGGAGCTGATGGAAAGGAGCGTAATAAATGGACTAAGCAAGCCGATGTTTGTGTATCTCGGCACGGGCAGCGGAAACGTTCCGAGGTGCCCGCCGCTGGGTGCTTCGGTGTTCGCGGGCGCGGAGGACACGCTGAAAAGCATAGACACGGTGTTTGACAGCCTTAACAGAGAGTTTGTGCTGGGGCGCAAGCGGATAATCGTTCCGTATTACGCGATAAGGGGCGAGTATGACGAAAACGGCGAGCTAAAGCGATATTTCGATGTGAACGACGAGGTGTTCCAGGCACTGTCCACAACGGACGCGGAGGAGCTTAAAATTACCGATAACACCGCTTCCCTGCGGGTCACGGAGCACACGGAGGCTCTGAGTGCGCTGCTGGATATGCTGTGTATGCAGGTCGGGCTTTCAGAGGGTGCGCTGTCCTACAAAAACGGGACGATAAAAACCGCGACCGAGGTCGTGAGCCGCGACAGCCGTACATACCGCACGCGCGGGTTTTACCGAAAGCGTATCGCGGAATGCCTGGCGCAGGCGGCAGAGAATATCTGTATTCTCGGGAAGATGTCGGGGCAGCTCAGCGCGGGTGCCTCGGAGAAGGTCAGCCTTGTATTCGCGGACGGGGTCTGCGAGGACGAGGGAACGCGCATTGACAGGGCGATCAGTCTTTACAATGCGGGAATTATTTCAAGGGTGAGAGCGATCTCGCAGATTTACGGCGTTTCCCTTGAGGAAGCGCAGAGTATGGAAAGGAGTGATTTTGATGAACATGGAAATTGAGGAGCTTAATGAGGTCACCGAAACTGCGGAGGGTGAAAATGTCGGCGATGGCGCAGAGAGCGCTCCCGATGCGGAGAAACGGATAGCGGAGCTTACCGCGCAGCTCGCGGAGGTGACGATACGGCTTGAGCTGCTTATGGCAGGAGCTGACAAGGAACGCCTGGAGGAAGGCTCAAGACTTGCGGCGGGATTGTGCGGCGCGGGTAAGGCTCCCGCGGATGCCGCGGCGGAGATCGTAGCGGAATATCCGCACCTGAGGGCAGTTCGGCGGGAGATACCGCAGTTATCCGCTCAGGGAGGCGGCAGGGACGACGGCTTTGCTGCCATCAGAAGTATCTTCGCGAAAAAATAAATCCAAACATAAAGCAGCGCTGCGCTCGCGTATGCAATGGCGTCGTAAGCAGGCAGCCGCAAATCTTCCGCGCAGAAAAGCAGCGTGCGCCAAAAGCGGCATAAAGCCCACGCAAAAAATTTTTAAGTAATTTACTCCTCGGCAACACTGCTTAAAGGCATTACGGCGCGAAAGAATTTTTAAGGTAATACCGCACAAAGATTGTGCGCTGATTGCGCCGTCAGATTTTTCG
>CAMWLH010000409.1 GCA_947175045.1 uncultured Clostridia bacterium
CCTCCTAGATTTACAGGTATGGTTTTGTCGGCAGCGTCAGTTGTGTATAAGAGAAAGACCCTCCGGGGTTTCTTCGTCATCGGCGTCGGTATCGGTAGGAGTATCATCATCTTCATCGTCGTCAACCTGGAAATCCAGATCATTATCGACCTGATGAATCTCGCCATTCTGCTGATTGAGAACGTCGCACACAACTCCGCCGTTTAGATTAGAGCTTATATTGACCGTCGCGTAAGGCGCAACGACCGTGCCGCCCAGCAGATTGGTGTTAATGTTTCCGTTGAACGAACCGAAATTGAAAACAACCTTTCCGAAAGAGCTGTTCCAGTTTCCGTTTCCATTTCCAAAATAAACATTATCCACCCCGTTGGTAGCAACATTTATTATTACCTGTACGCCCTTATTGTCGGACAGAAGCTCGTTAATTCTGCTCTCGTAGCGCTGCAGATCGTTTGCGTGGATATTGACGATAAGAGTCTCGCCCGCCTGTGCTCTGCCATCCTGGATAGCCCGCACAGCCGATTCAAGACCGTTTACCTCCGCTTCGGCATCATATACGGCGTCCTTGTCGCCCATAAGCTTATCGCCCTCTTTGGCGATATCGTGCAGCGTTCCGCTGAGATCGGTAAAGGTAACGCCGCTCTCGGCTCTTACGAAGCTGACGTCAATGTTCCTATCCTCGATCTTATACTCTACGCCGTTTGCAACGAAGCCCTTCTGATTGCCGTTGTCCCACGTCTTCTCCTCAAAAGTGAAATCCAGGATAAGAGTATAGTGAGTCCCGGGCGC
This sequence comes from uncultured Clostridia bacterium, assembly GCA_947175045.1. Taxonomy (GTDB): domain Bacteria; phylum Bacillota; class Clostridia; order Oscillospirales; family Ruminococcaceae; genus CAG-115. The sequence goes on from CAMWLH010000409.1 coordinate 790, forward strand.
TGCCTTGATCTTCAAAGTAGCGTCCTTGGGAGGCTCGGCAAGATAGCAGGTAAATTCGCTGCCTGCAACGGTATTATTCGCGACAGCATTAGTGTTGAACGTGTCCAGCCTATTTAGATCCTTGGCAGCGACCGTACCCTCAAGATGGCAGGAATCCACGCTGTTTGCGACCGCTGCGAAGCCGTTCACCCTCTTGAGCGAGTTTATGAAGTTGTATGTAGAATACGACTTCCCCGTCGCAAGATAGGTATTCGCATTGAGCTTGGTGTAGGCGGACGCCCCGGTTCCGGCGTTTCTCTCATCGGTCAGCCTGTATTCGTCCTGATTGATATCAAGAGTATTGGCGGACGCACTGATAGTGGCAACGGATCTGGAAGCGATCAAAGACAGCGCAAAGGCGAACATCGCAACCGATTTATTCTGTAGTTTGCGTTTCTTCTTGCTCATAATCTCATCCCTTTCATGAATTAAATCTTATCTGCGCCTTTTCGTTCTATCGGTGCGCAGACACCTACGGGTATATTTATCTAGCATCATTATAACATATTTTCTTCTGCATTTGCAAGAAGAATTTCTCACAAATTATATAAAACTTTTTGGTGATTTTTCACAATCTTTTTAAACCTCATTATCCCGTAAAACTCCCGCCAAAGCCGGAGCAAACGATTTCACTTTGGACTTTACATAAAGGTTTATCTCAATATAAATTATTTGAATTTTTTTCGCGATCCACCCGAAAAAATCCTGCGCGGGGGTTAAGCTGCTGCTATACCCTCACATCATCCGCTTCCTCATTATTTCCGAGTTATATGCGTACTCGACGGCTGTCTCCTTAGTGATGACTCCGTTCTTATACAGCCCGAACACGCAGTTGTCCATTGTCTGCATTCCCGGAGACGACTGCAAAATAGTGTCGATCTGGTGGGTCTTTTCCTCGCGTATCATGGTGCGTATCGCGCTGTTCATGGTCATTATCTCAAACGCGGGAACGAGAGTTCCGTCCACCGTGGGCAGGAGCTGCTGCGACACCACCGCGTTAAGCACCGTTGAAAGCTGTATGCGTATCTGGTGCTGCTGATTTATCGGAAACACGTCAATAATTCTGTCCACAGTGCTCGCCGCTCCGAATGTATGCAGCGTTGACAACACCAGTTGTCCTGTTTCTGCCGCTGTCATAGCCGTACTGATAGTTTCGTAGTCGCGCATTTCCCCCAGCAGTATCACGTCGGGAGACTGTCTCAATGCCGCACGAAGCGCGTCGAGATAGCTTTCGGTATCGATATTTATCTCCCGCTGACTTATGATACACTTATCATGCCTGTGCAGGAACTCTATCGGGTCTTCTATCGTTATTATATGTCCGTTTTTGGTTTTGTTGATTCTGTCTATAATACACGACAGCGTAGTGGATTTACCGCTGTTTGCGGGGCCCGTTATCAACACTATCCCGCTCTTGTTCTCCCCGAGCTTTATCACCTGCTCGGGAATACCCAGGCTCGCTGCGTCGGGCAGCTCAAACGGCACATACCTCAATATCGCCGCAAAGGAGCCGCGCTGACGGTAGATATTCGCCCTGAACCGCCCCAGTCCCTTTATCGAAAACGAGAAATCCATCTCTCTCAGCGGCATCTCGCCCTCAGTCTGCTTCATTCCCGCCAGCTCGTATATCTGCATTGCCATTCGGGCGGTATCCTCCGTTGACAGCGGCGTCTCATTCATTCTCGTCAGCATATGATTCGCCTTGTAGCACAGCGGCGCTCCCGAAATTATAAATATATCCGAAGCGGACTTCCCCGCCGCCTCCACCAAAATATCCCGAACGTCCATCTTTTCTCCTTATTTTAAAAAATTTTTCGCGACCCGTCCGTAAAAGCTCCGCTCCACTTCGTTCCGCTGCGCTTTCA
>CAMWLH010000410.1 GCA_947175045.1 uncultured Clostridia bacterium
CATGGAATTTCAAAAAGGTCGAGTTTGCGAATGCAAACGATGACCGATTCCCGCAATCGCGCGAAGTGCAGTTTGGCGAAGCCAAACGAAACGGAGCGTGCTTGCGGGAATTTTGAAATTCTTCTAAATCATTTGCTCCTTGACAACATAACTTAAAAGCATAATAGCTTAGATCAACACTATATACAAGCTGATAATTTCAAATTAAAGCAATTTTATCTTTTCTTTTTGGAGAATATCGGCTCGCTGCGGCGGCTTCTTTCGCGGGCTTGCTGTTCCTTCAGTTTCTGCTCGCGCTGCGCCGCGAGCTGTTCCAGCTTGCTTTTGCTGCGCTCCGCCATATCCAAAAGCATGAGCTTGTTGTTGAAGGATGGCTTATCCAGCACTATCTCAAACAGCACGTTTATAAGCTCGTCAGCCTCGCGGTCACTGTTTACCAGCCGCCGCTCGGTAAGATCACGCTTTGTTACCGCGAGCTGACGAATATCGTAGCACTCGCCGGTGTCGATTATCTCGTTAAGCGCTGTCAGCGCGCTGCGCAGCCGCTTTACGTCCGCGGTCTCGGGGTCTTCCTTTTTAGCGCGGTTATCGGCTATCTCGCATTGCAGAAGCCGCTTTAAGTCCTCCGTGCCGAGCTCCCTTATAAGCGCCTTGAGCTCCTTTCTGTCCTCGGGAATATCTACGTCGTGGTGGTACACAAGCCAGCTTATCTCCTCCGACAGATCGCGGTCGAACTCCAGCCGCCGCATGATACCCTCCGCCAGAAGCCGCCCGCGCTCCGAGTGTCCTCTGAAATGTCCGTGACCCTTACTGTCCAGCGAGAAGCAGTCGGGCTTGCCAAGGTCGTGAAACAGCATCGCGAAGCGTATCGCGGGCTCGGGAAGAGCGTATCCCACCGAGCGCGCTATGTGCTCCCACACGCCGAAGTCATGGTATTCCGAGTGCTGCTCAAAGCCTATGCAGGGCTCTATCTCGGGCAGCACATATTTTAAAATATCGCCGTACTTCTCCAGCACCCTTGCCGCAAATTTTCCCATAACTATCCGCGAGAGCTCCTCGAATATACGCCCCGATTCCGCGTACTCAAAGCAGCTTACATTCTGCTGCATAGCCGCCTGCGTAGCCTCGTCGATCTCGTACTCGTCCTCCGCGCAGTAGCGTATAGCCTGCAAAAGCCGCCACGGCGCGATGGTGAAGCTCCGCGACATATCATAATAGGTCTCCGCATCGGATTCCTCGCCTCGGTTTTTGCGGTCACGGCGCTCGTCCTTCTTGTTGTTTATTGTAACATTCTCGCCGATGGCTACCACGCGCTTTATCTCGCCCGTCAGACAGCTTTTTCCGCCGTAAGGGTCGATCAGCCCGGACCGCGGAGAGTAAGCCATAGCGTTCATTGTAAATCCTCTGCGGAACAGATCGGTCTCCAAGTCCTGCGCGTACATGACCCTGTTCCCGACGACCTCCCTGCGGTAGGGGGACACCTGGATTATCATACCCACCACCGTTACCAGTATCTCTCCGCGCTGCATTCCCTCGTCCGAGATGCGGTAGTCTCTGAACGCAAACAGTATATCGTTTATCTCCGCGTTGGTCACGATATCGAAATCCTGGGGGCTGTTCCCGAGGATAAGCTCCCTCACGCACGCCCCTACTATATACGCGTCGAACCCCGCGTTTTCCAGGCGCTCTATCGCCTCGTTCACGGGCTGCGGCAAAATAATCATACGCTCACTTCCTTACGATATTTTAGTATCTCAAATGCCGTTTCCACGGTAAATTTGTCGTGCTCCTCAAAATAAGAATACAGCCTGCCGCTGTCCTTGGGTGAGGTCTTGTAATAATAGGGAGTCATCATAAACAGCGCGTTCAGCGTCGATTGCTCCGCGATCTCCGTCACACCGCGCACCTCGTCCTTCCCCAAAAAGGCGAACCCTTTCAGCTTATAGGGCTTGACCTCGTTGTAGTAAGGCTTTTCGTACAGCAGGCTTTTAAGCGTGAATAAATGCTCCCTCGCGGGAATAACCATAATAAGGCAGCCCAGCGGTTTAAGAATTCTCAGCAGCTCCTCAACGCAAAGCGGCGCGAAAATGACCGTCGCCAGATCGGCTGTCCCGCTCCCGATAGGAAGCCTGAAAACGCTTGCCGCCGCAGGGTAGACCGCCTTTCCCGCAAATCTCGGTTTAGCGGCGGAAAGCGCGTTTTTACTTATATCCACCGCGTATATCTGCGGGGAAACCTTTTCCGCCAGCGCGTCATATATCCCCGCCGTGTAGTATCCCTCGCCGCAGCCGCAGTCCACTGCAATGGGAGCCGCTACGCCGTCGGTGAGCTCCGCGGCGGCGGCACATACTCCGTCAAGCAGCGGCTTGTATGCCCCGGTGTTCAGAAATTCCCGCCGAGCCGCCGCCATCTCCTTGCCGTCCCCCGGGTCTTTGACGTTCTTGTGCTGCGGCAGCAGTAAATTTACATACCCGCGCGCCGACACGTCAAAGCTGTGCCCGCGGGAGCATTTCAGCGCTCCTCCGACCCGTCTCAGCGAAGCCGAGCTCTCATTTCGCCCCTGCTCCATGCAGACGGGACATTTAAATTGATCCATTGTATCTCCTGATCTAAAAAAATTTCCGATTTCAAAAAAATTTTCCGCGACCCGCCCGCAAAAGCTCCGCTTCGCTGCGCTTTCACGGGCTC
>CAMWLH010000411.1 GCA_947175045.1 uncultured Clostridia bacterium
AGCGAATATTATCACCAAGACTGCCAGTAGAACAAATTTGGATAGAGTCACTGAAAGTCTCCATTGCCTTTAAAAGACTTTTTACAGTAGGACTTGAAGTATTCATAAAACAGCTGCGAAGCGCAGTTGCCGAACCATGCTTCACGAATTCATTTACAGCGTCAAGAATCGCCATATGTTCAAAAGACAAATCTGTGTTTACAATTGCTCCCTCGTCCCCGGTAATGTCAGCATAGTAAGTATGCACATGATAACCATAAAAAGACAGCAATTTAGTCAACAACTGAATAAATATGTAATTATCACGTTTTCCGCCCGCCATATCTAGATATATTCCTATATTATCATCATTGGCAGCAATTCTGCGAACTGTTTCGGAAATCTCGCTCAGTACTCTGTCATATCTGTGCTCCTTCTCATCATTTTCAAGAAAGCAATCATGATTTTGAGGCGTGGGTAATTCTTCTGCTTTACAGAAATTATCAAGCGTTTCATCAAGATACCTCATTGTAAATCCGTCTTCATTTTTTGCAACACTGTTACTTTGAACCCGAATAAAGTCATCAATACGCTCTCCCGACAGCGCAAGTTTTCTTATCAGGAACTTTGCACAAGCTTCATTTGTTTGATATGCATTGATAGCTATATCCTCGGAAAAGTACTTAGTAGGTTCCTTGCGCTCTCCATTATTATACATTTTCTTCTCAGAAAACAGACTTATACATGAAATAAGGATATTTTTCATATTCTGCACTTCCTTTTTAATATAATTTGTTTTATCGGTACTTCCTGAAGCGGACAAACTTGAACACACTGCGCCGCACCGTAGAGCCATCTTCGGTAATGCTTACATCACAGACCCTCTCACTTGATGCACACAAAGTTACAATACCCATGCTGTGAAGCCGCGATACAACTGCAAACGACAGAGACATTTCGCCCTGAACAAGAACGGCATTGGGATCAAATGAGCATATTTTTGAACAATATTCATCAGCAAGCATAAAGATAGTGCGCTCATCAGCCTCAGCTGGGATATTGGGGAAACTTAAATCAACAATATCCCCCCAGATACTTGCTGCCGCGACCTGCTCTGCCGACCAATCACAGCATAAGTGGTTCGAGAAGTTGACAAGCATAAAACTACCTCCATATAAAAATGCTCGCACATACCTATCTGAAAAAAGCAAGATTATATCTCTGGTATAATTATATCATATTATCTCAATAAAGTCAACCATAATGAAAATCAACGCTTATATGGTCTGCCCGCACCACCCGCACGCTTGTTGAGAGATGGTTTATGCTGATTGATCTTAGCCCTCTCATGATCATTGATCCGGCTTTGTGATGCGCGTCCGTCAGCTGTTTTATAAGCAAATATGGAATTATCACCACTAATCTTGCCGCTTTTGATATGCTCACGCATACGGCGGCTAAGATTGTTGCTTACACCTATGTAAACAGGCATTTTGGTTTTGGAGTTAAGAATTCGGTATTCACCCTTTACCGATGGAACCCTGCGTTTGTTGGATGGATCAAGAGGTGAGATTTCAGTTGGTCTGCCGGATTTATAAAGTCTCATAATAATTTCCTTTCATCAAGTAAAAAAAGTTAATCAGTCACTGTCGAAAAATAAGCCGAACTGCCGGAGCAAACGTTAATAATTGCCAATATAATACCAATAACAAAACATATCACATCTATGGAATTGTACTGACATTTGTAGCAACAGGATAATACTTGGTTATCACCTCCCTTACAATCAGGCAGCGAACAAAGCAGTCAATCAGCGCAGGCGTTGATGATAGCGGCCGTGATGCTTGCCGCACCGCAGATGATAGCAGCAACTATACAAGGTTGCATAATATCCCCTCCTTTCGTATTATTCTATATCCCCACGCGGGGAGTTGAGATCAGTTGTCGCTGAGAATGGCGCCGACAATCATACCGATTAAAAATTCCATATCTCTCACCTCCTTTCATGTATATCCGCTCATAAAATTCAGTAGTGCTTCTTGCCGTTGACTTTGATAATGGCGATGGCAATGCTTGCCGCTCCATTGATGATCGCGGTAATTATTTTGGGATTCAAAACAGCACCTCCCTTTTGATAAATCTATATCCCCATGCGGGGATCAGGAGTCAGTCCTCAGTGGAAGCGTCGATGATGGCTGTAGCAATGCTTGCAACAGCACCAACAACCGCAATAAGTATTCCATGCATAATATCTCACCACCCTTCGTTAAAATTGTGCCGCTGTCAAGTGAAAACAAGCAGATCAGGAAACCTAGAGCCCAACGACTCGTCCGATTTAATGATAAAGTTCATACTTCCCCCTCCTTTCGGTTAGTTATATGCGGTCAATCACATGAATAATAAGCCAATGTATCAAGAAAAAACGAAGGATACAATAAGCTGTGCCGAGGGTCACCATAGGAAAAGCAGCTTAGCAGACAATAAAAATAATTCATAAGTTTCCTCCATACTGTCGATAAAATCCATAGAACCGGGTGATGAACGCCAGAATCAGCGTACAATAGGAACGTCACAGAACGGGTATTTCATCAGATCACCTCCTCACTATTTTAAGTATGGACTTTTTTGGAGTTTTTTTAAATTTTCTGAAATTTTTTAAATAAAAAACACCTTTGTTTGCCATTTCATTCATATAAG
>CAMWLH010000412.1 GCA_947175045.1 uncultured Clostridia bacterium
CGCCAGTCCGCCCGCAAAAGCTCCGCTTCGCTGCGCTTTCACGGGCTCTCGCAGAAAATTTCCCTGCGCGGGCTTTTCGTTGTTCTTGGCTTGCGTTGCTTTGCTGCGTGAGCTAAATGTCACTGTTTATCCTGCAAGACAGCTTCTTTTGCAAGCGCCTTTCGGCGCAAGGCGTGGATTCGAACCCGCATTAACCGTCATTTTATGCTGTTGCTGTCTTTATCACGTCCGCGTTTACCACAGGGGATCGCTCCCAAGGGGCGGGATTGGAACCCGCGATCACCAATATTTTGTGCCGTCGAGGACGTTCCTAAGGCAGAAGTTCGGGTCTGTTGCTTTCTTTTCGCGGCTCGCTTTTCGATGCTCTGCCACTGAGCTACGGATATATCCGGCGGGAGTCGAACCCACGTATTTTTTCGATTTGCGAAGCAAATTGAAAAGCCATTAGGGCTTTTCAAAGAAAAAATATGCCGTTTAGCAACAACAGTCGTCAGCTTTGCTGACGCAACTGTTGTCTAAACCCGCGACACTCTAAAAAATGCTGTACGCGCCATATTTTTCACGGTACAGGCTAGCTAAACGGGGATTTTCAGTCCCCTGCTAAACGTTGCTGTAAGTACCGTTCAAGGCTCATATTCCATACGCGGCGCCCCTTGTGAGCACTCCGCGTCCCTTCGGACACATTGCTGTCAGAGCCTTCATATTCCCGTTCTTTTGCCAAGCCATCTCTTAAATCACACAAGACCCCTCAATTCATTATCGTTATGAAAATACAACTAACTGCTGAACGGGTCTTAAATTTTTACAAGGCTCGTGGATAATACGGCGCCCGTATGGGCAGCTCCGTCGGGTATATATCTTTAATGCTGTCAGAGCCTTTTTGTGATTTAAAAGTATTTAAGTTCCTTTGCTATTTTCGGAGCTATGTACGCATAGCCCTCATGCGTTGTGGTGTAAAACAGCACCGCTCCGCCGCCGTCTATAAAAGCTATATCGTCAAGTCCGAAATCAGTGTTATAGTGTCCGTCCGCCGCACTTCGGAAAAATCCCTCGTACTTCCTCAGACGGGCAAAAACTCTCCTGTCCGCGCTTACCGTAAATTTCAGCGAGCCGCGCCCGCCCTGCCGTGTTCCGTGCCATCGGTTAACGCGCTCTTCCTTTATAATAAACGGTTTGACCTCTTTTATAAGAGAAGCGTCCGCGTCCTCGCATATCCGCACGATCTCTATCGTCCGCGCCGCTTTTTCAAGAGCGTCCAGCAACGCCAGATGCTGCTCATGTGAAACGAGCCGTATTTCCTGCGTTTTCATTGCCTCACCCCTTGATGACTCCCACCGTAAACAGCCGTTTTACAGGCTCGGTGAGATCGGACTGCTGAGCCATTACCTGCCCGATATCCTTATAAGCGAACCGCGATTCCTCCGCCACGTCGGACTTCTTGTTTTTGGCAAGAACCACCCGCTGCTCCTTGAGGTCTCTTATAACGCTTTCCACCGAGAACTGCTCCACCGCCTTGCTGCGGGAATACTGCCGCCCCGCCCCATGCGACGAGGACATAAAGCTCTCGGGGTTGCCCTTTCCGCGCACTATGTAGCTGTACGAGCCCATAGCCCCGGGGATTATCGCAAGCTCGCCCTCGCGCGCTCTTATCGCGCCCTTGCGGTGAACGTACAGGTCTTTCCCAAAGTGGTTTTCAAGCGCCGCGTAATTGTGATGGCAGTTTATCTCGCCTGAATATTCCGGCTCGATACCGCAGTATTTCACCAGATATTTCGTAAAGGTATCCTTTACCTTTTGCAGCATTATCGCGCGGTTTTCGTAGGCGAAATCCATCGCCAGCCCCATCCAGTTGAGATATCGCCTGCCCTCGTCCGTGTCCGCCGGCAGAAAGGGAAGATTCCATTCCCGCTCCACCTTTGAGAACCACCTCTCGTTGAGCGCGTGCGCCAGTCTGTTGAAGTACTGTCCCACGATATTCCCGAAGTGACGGCTGCCCGAATGGAGCATTATGCAGCACATTCCCTCGTCGTCCTGCTGAAGCTCGATAAAGTGATTGCCGCCGCCCAGCGTTCCCGCCTGGAAATACCCCTCGTCTATCTGCGGAAGAAGTTCCCTGTCAAGCTCGTATTTCTCGCCCTCCTGCTTTGCGCGGTCCAGCACCGCAGAGCTCTGAGGCTGCTGATAGTGCGCGAACCCCGTGGGAATGTTCCGCAGGATATCTCCGCATATTGCCTGAACCAGCGTCCCGCTGCCCGTTGCCGTTTCCCTTAATAATGTCACGGGAACGTTGGTCTGCACGAACGCCATTCCGCAGCCTATGTCAACTCCCACCGCGTTGGGGATCACCACTCCCTCGCAGGCGATGACTCCGCCTATAGGCATTCCCTTCCCCGCGTGGGTATCGGGCATAAGCGCCACCCACTTTTTCGCAAAAGGCAGCCGCGAGAGATTTTCCGCCTGCTTCAGGCAGTTCTCGTCAATGCTCTCAATGCCGTCCTGCCATATCTTTATGGGCAGAGCGTCCTTTATATCGTTCCGTACAAACATCTCATTTCACTCCTCTTGCTTTCGATAGTTTGATTTTACCATAAAAAACTCCCAAAATCATTTAAAAAAATCTGCGAAGACGAAAAATATAGATTAGTCTGTATAAAAAGTTATAGCGACGTAATAA
>CAMWLH010000413.1 GCA_947175045.1 uncultured Clostridia bacterium
GAGAAGCTGTTAAAAAAGCCCTCGATATAGTCCGAAAAATACCGCCGGCTGCTGAACGGAGGTTTTGAACTCAAACATACGGATATGCGCGAGAACTTTGAATTTACTGCGCGCGGCATAAGGGTATACTGCTTTGAGCGCGGGCAGCTTGTCTTTGAAGGGCGCGCTTCCGAAGACGAAGCGGTCTTTCTCGCCGCGGATTCGGTCATACATCAGATAGCTCTTGATATCGTTATTAACGACCCGAAATTTTTTGAGGTTATGCCCGACGGTTGTAAAAGACTCGATAGCAAGGCAATGGAGGATATCCGAAACAATGCTTTTGAGGAGATAGGCGGGATATACGCCGAAATGTGCGGGAACGGATTCGGAATATTCCGCCTTAAGCCATGGTAAGGAATAATATGAGCGCTGATCTCCAAGGTGAAAAAAGCCCTTGACAAACCGAACGGAACATGATATAATAAGGATAATAATTCAAAAACGTTGAATATGTGTAAGTAGCTTTTCGCACAAGCGGCTCAGAGAACGGGCGTCATCGGCTGGGAGCGTCCCGCCGCCGCGAGGGGTGAATTTCAGCATAGGAGTTGTCCGCGAAAGGGCGAGAGTTCGTCTATAAGCGGAACGTTGCGCCGCGTTAAGGCGCGTCAAGTGCGGAGCAATGCTCCGAATTTGGGTGGTACCGCGAGTTGTCTCGTCCCATTTATGGGGCGGGATTTTTTTTGTAAAAAAGCTGACCGCGACGCCCAACCCTCGCGGAAAAGCATTGTCAGGCAAGAACAACGCCTAACCCGCGCAGCAAAGCAACGCAAGCAAAGAACAACGTTCCGCCCACGCAGGAATTTTCCCGCAAGCCGCTGCAAAAGCGTAAGCGGAGTGGAGCTTTCACAGCGAGGCTAGCGCACTGCGACGCTTTGCGTCGCAGTGCGCGGTGCGGGAAAATTCAAATCAAGATAAGGAGAAAGAGATGAAGGATTTTAGTGAGATCAAAGAGCAATACAAGCAGAAGATCGAAGATGTGCTCGACAGTGAACAGCTTTCGGAATTCTGGCAGAAATACCTCGGGAAAACGGGAGTTATTTCGGGGCTGATGAAGGAGATGAAGAGCGTTCCGCCCGAGGAGAAGCCCTCCTTCGGAAAGGCGGTAAACGATGTGCGCGTATGGGCGCAGGAGCTCTACCAGACGAAGCAGGCGGAGATAAAGGAAAGGGAGCTGGAGCGCCGCTACGAAAAGGAAGCGGTGGACGTTACCATGCCCGCGCTGCGACGCGCTCCCGCAAATCTGCACCCTATCTCCATCATAAGGCAGGAGATGATAGACGTTTTCGCGGGAATGGGCTTTGAGGTGTACGAGGGTCCCGAGATTGAGGACGACGATCATAATTTCACCCGCCTTAACGTGCTTAAGGATCACCCCTCGCGGGATATGCAGGACACTTTCTGGCTGACGGAGGATCTGCTGCTGCGCACCCACACCTCCCCCGGTCAGATACGCACCATGGACAGGGAAAAGCCGCCCATCAAGGTGCTGGTACCGGGCAAGGTATTCCGCTCGGACAGCGACGCGACGCATTCCCCGATGTTCAGCCAGCTTGAGGGTCTGGTGGTTGATAAGGGCATAACGCTGTGCGACCTCCAGGGAATGCTGGATCAGTTCGTGCGGCAGATATTCGGCGAGAGCACCAAGACCCGTCTGCGACCTTCCTACTTCCCCTTCACCGAGCCCAGCGTAGAGGTGGACGTAAGCTGCTTTGAGTGCGGCGGCAAGGGCTGCTCGCTGTGCAAGGGCACCGGCTGGATAGAGGTGCTCGGCGGCGGCGTGGTCAACAACAAGGTGCTGGAAAACTGCGGCATAGATCCCGAGGAATACTCGGGAATAGCCTTCGGAATAGGAATAGAACGTATCACCATGCTGAAATACGGCATTCCCCATATGGGCAAATTCTTCGAGAACAACCGTGATTTTCTCGAGCAGTTCAAGGCGTAAAGGAGGGGAGCGAAAATGAAAATTTTATATAGCTGGCTTAAGGATTATGTGGACATAGACGTGCAGCCGACCGAGCTTGTGGATAAGCTGTTCGGCGCGGGTCTGGAGGTAGAGGAGACCATATATCTCGGCAAGGATATCGAAAACGTCGTTGTCGGAGAGATAACCGCGCTGGAAAAATACGAGGGCACTCACCTGCTTATCTGCAAGCTCGACTGCGGAAAGCACGGAAAGGATATCGTGATACTCACGGGCGCAGACAACGTGTTTGTCGGCGCGAAAGTCCCCGTCGCTATGGTGGGAGCAAGGCTTCCGGGCGGCATCAGCATAGCTCCGCGCAAAATGCAGGATATGATGTCCTACGGAATGCTCTGCTCCGGCGGCGAGCTGGGCGTTGACGAGAACTGGATAAAGGGCGCGGAGGTTCACGGAATACTGATACTCCCCCCCGATACCGAGGTCGGCAGGGATATCAAAGAGGTGCTGGAGCTGGACGACTATGTTTTCGACGTATCCATCACCGCAAACCGCCCCGACTGCCAGTCGGTACTGGGCATAGCGAGAGAGGTCGCGGCATTCCTGAATAAGCCGCTGAAGCACCCCGACTGCTCATACGACTGCGCCAGCGCGACAAACCCCGATATATCGGGGACGGTACAGGCAAAGGACATCTGCCCG
>CAMWLH010000414.1 GCA_947175045.1 uncultured Clostridia bacterium
GCGGTATTCTGGATGTGGGTCTCGGCGGTGCTGGGAATGATGACGGGCTATGCCGAGAACGTCCTTGGTATTTTTTACAGAAAAAAAGACAAAAGCGGCGTCTGGCGCGGCGGAGCTATGCGGTATATCCGTGAGGGTCTGTCGGAGCGTCGGGTGACTAAGCCGCTTGCGAAGCCGCTTTCGATTGCCTTTGCGGGTCTTTGCGTGCTTGCGGCGCTGGGTATGGGCGATATGGCGCAGATGAACGCGGCGGCGGAGGCTCTCAAGGTGAATTTCGGGGCTGCGCCGCTCGTCACGGGAATAGTGCTTGCGGGCTGCGCGGCGGCGGTAATGGCGGGCGGGGTAAAGCGGATAGGCAGTATAACCGCAAAAATAGTGCCGCTGATGTCGGGCTTTTATATGATCGGCTCGCTTTATATCCTATTAGCGAACGCGCCGCGTATTCCCGCCATGCTGTGCGGGATATTTGAGAGCGCTCTCGGGCTTAACGCGGTTGGCGGTGGCGTGGCGGGCTTCGCGGTAAAAAAGGCTGTGTCCTACGGAATACGCCGCGGCGTGTTCTCCAACGAGGCGGGACTGGGCACGTCTGTCTCGGCGCACGCCGCCAGCGATGTGAAGGAGCCCGCCGTGCAGGGAATGTGGAGCGTTTTCGAGGTGTTTTTCGATACGATCGTGATGTGCTCCCTAACCGCGTTCGTGCTGCTTGCAAGCCCGTGCCGGGTTCCCCCGGCTTCCGAGGTGCTGAATAATCTCACCACCGAAACGCAGTATTTCGCGCTCACGGAGAGCGGCGGGCTTATTTCCGCGGGAGCGCCCCTGCCCTTGGTAGGCAGCGGCGAAGAGCTGCGCTGTCACACTGCTTACGGCGGGGAATTTACGCTGGCGCTCGGCGAAGGGGAGATCACCTTTTCAAATATTATGTCGGTGCGCGGTATCCAGTCGCGGGACGCGTCGGGAAATCTCCTCTGGCTGGACGCGGATAAGACCCGTCCCCTTATAGAGACTGCGGAGATCGCTCCGCTGAACGGAGTGGGGCTTGCCACCCATGCCTTTTCGGGGAGCTTCGGCGGAGCGGCGGGCAAGCTGCTGGCGGTCGCGGTGCTGCTGTTCGCGTTTTCGACGGTTATCGGCTGGAGCCATTTCGGCGCGGAGGCTGCGGTATTCCTTTTCGGCGAAAGAGCGGTGATACCTTTCAGAATAGCCTTTGTTGTTATGGGCGTTGTGGGAGCTTGCATTGATCTTGGCGTGGTGTGGGATATTTCCGACACGATAAACGGGCTTATGGCGATACCCAATCTTTTCGCGGTGCTCTGCCTTTCGGGAAAGGTGCTGGATATAACCCGTAATTACGAGGACAGGGTATTTCGCCGAAAAAGCGTCAAGCCGCTTATATCGGCTTGGGGAGAGGTAGGAGCAAGTTATAATACGGAGGTGAAGGAGCGGGGGAGCGGTCAGCCTGTATAAAAAGTTGCAGCAACATAACTTAATAGCTTGGCAGATAAGATCAAAACATCTGCGGTCGGGCTTAATTGATAATTTCCGCCGATCTGTTTTGTGCGGCTTTCAGCAGCTCCGCCTGCGCTCTTACGCGATTTGCCGCCTGCTCCCTGAGGCTCTCGGGCGAAAGTATCTCCAGCACGGGACCGAAGCTCAGCAGTCGTATCAGCAGCTCGGTCTCGTCCTGCGGATTAAAGAAAATTTTTACCAGCAGGCTGCCGCTTTCAAGGTCGCGCTCGGTCTGCTTTTCGTAGGATGCAAACTCGGCAGTGAAGCGCTCGGCGGCGTTCCGCTCCGTGGTAACTCTCACCGTAACCGGCTGTCCGCATTTCATTCGTGCGAGAAAGCGCTCCTCAGAAAGCTCCCCGCGTATTACCACGCCTGTTTCGCGCACCTCTTCTATTCTTCCGATATTTATCGTGCCGCAGCCGCAGATACGTCCCTGTCTGAAGCTATAGCAATACGCCCGCAGCTTGTCGTTTTTCTGGGAATATTCTATTTTTATGGGGAGATATTTCGCGCATATGCGCTTGCCATGTCCTGAGGTGAACCGTATTTCCAGCAGCTCGCGGCGTTTTAACGCGCCCAGAACAGCTTTAAAATTGCGGCGGTACCGCTCCGAGCCGTAATCGTCCCCGTCGGTAAAAATATCGGTGAACCTGAAATACTCGTTTTTATACAGCTCAGGAACGTTTCCGAGCCTTTCGGAAAGCAGCGCCCTTTCCGTTTTCTCCATAAAAAGCCCGATCATATCGTCGGAGAGCTTAGCCTTGAGCCACATTTTCTGGAGCCTTGTAACGATCGGGCGCGGAGGGTTTTTCAGCACCGACTCGTATTTCCCGTCGGGAGCTTTCCGCAGCAGTCCCCAGTCGGTTCCGTCGGCGCGCGGAATGAGCTTCTGCGGCAGAAACAGCGCGGTATCCTTAAAGCCCTCTTTGTTGATTATATCGTATATCTCGGCTTCCGTAACGCTCCCTTTTGATAATATTTTTTCGGCAGCGCGGAAATACGCTCCGTAAATTTCACTGAATATCGTCATTTCTTTCTCCGTTGTAAATTTTGTTCATACGGTAAATGTCGCGGTAGAACATTTCGCGCGCGGCATCGCAGCCGCCCTCTACCGAAATTATTCTGCCGATAAAGGTCTTTGCCCAGTGCATTAC
>CAMWLH010000415.1 GCA_947175045.1 uncultured Clostridia bacterium
CTGTCTTTCAGCGCCACCGTAACATAGTCCGCCAGCGAAACGCTTTGCATTACCGTTTCCAGCAGATGATACCCATCATCGCGCCTGCCCGTGATATCAAGGTAAAGGTTGAGTTTCGCATAAGCGGTAAGTGTTATCTCTTTCATTTGCCGAGCTCCTTGAGGAACTCCTCTATACGCGCCAGCGCGGTCTGCAAATGCTGCACGGAATATGCGTAGGACACCCGCACATATCCCTCGCCGCTCTCACCGAAAGCGCTGCCCGGCACTACCGCCACCTTTTTGGCGTGAACCAGCTTCTCGCAGAATTCCTCGCTGGACATACCCGTTGATTTTATGCAGGGGAACACATAGAACGCGCCCTCCGGCTCGAAGCAGGTAAGCCCCATATCGTTGAAGCCCTTTACCACCAGTCTGCGGCGCATATCGTATTCCTCCACCATATGCTCCACGTCGTCGCGGCATCTTGTCATTGCGGCGACAGCGGCGTGCTGGCTGACGGTGGGACTGCTCATTATGCAGTACTGGTGCAGCTTAAGTATCTGTTTCATGATAGGTTCGGGACCAGCCGCGTAGCCGAGCCGCCAGCCGGTCATCGCGAAAGCCTTCGAGAAGCCGCTTATTACTATCGTCCGCTCTCTCATGCCCTCTATTTCAGCTATTGAAACGTGCTTTTCGCCGCCATAGGTCATTTCCGCATATATTTCGTCCGAAAGTATGACGATATCAGTTCCGCGGAGCACCTCTGCTATCTCTTCAAGGTCTTTGCGGCGCATTACCGCTCCCGTAGGATTGTTGGGGTAGGGGAGTATAAGCGCTTTTGTGCGGGGGGTGATTTTTTCCATCAGCGCCTTTGCGGTAAGGCGGAAGTTGTTTTCCTCTTTTGTGACGATGGGAACGGGATTTCCGCCGCATACCGAAACTATCGGAGAGTAGCACACAAAGCTCGGCTCGGGCACAAGAACCTCGTCGCCCATATTCACCAGCGCTCTTATCGCCATATCGATAGCCTCCGAGCCGCCCACGGTAACGATTATCTCGCTGTCGGGACAATACTCGATATGTATGAATTTGTGCAGATACTCTGCGATAACGCGGCGCAGCTCTATAAGACCCGCGTTAGCCGTGTACGCGGTCCTGCCCTTTTCAAGAATGTTTATAGCCTCACGCCGGGCTGCCCAAGGGGTCTTGAAATCGGGCTCGCCGATCGACAGGGAGATGACCCCCTGCACCTGCTGCGCGATATCAAAGAACCTGCGTATGCCCGACGGCTGGATATCCCGTATTTTCTGCGGGATTATACTGTTATAGTCTATCACGGGGACACCATGCTCCTTTCGTCGAAATTGTCCTCGTTGAACAGGTGCTTTTTCTCCTTGTATCTTCTCAGGACAAAGTGCGTGGTGGTGGAAAGAACCCCATCAAGCACCGCGAGCTGCTCCGAAACGAAAAGCGCGACCTTGCGCAGGCTTGTGCCGGTGATCGTCACCGACAGGTCGTAAGCGCCGCTCATCAGAAATACGCTGTCAACCTCGTCATATGCCATTATCGTGTGGGCAAGGTCGTCGTAGCCCTGATCCTTTATGGGCGTTACGCGTATCTCGATAATAGCGGTAACTCCTTTTTCGTCTGCCTTTTCCTCATTTATGATAGCCGAATAGCCCATAATTATACCGTCGCTCTCAAGCTGCTTTATCTGCTCTGCGACCTCGTTTTCGGTGATTCCAAGCATCGCCGCCAGCTCCGCGTTGGTAAGGCGGGCGTTCTGTCTTAGTAAATCAAGGAGCTTATTCATAATTTTTCCTCCGTTCAAATTTCAATAAAAACAGGTTGTTTCTTTCTGAAAGCGCATACTTCGCCGAAGCCGTTCTCTTTCAGCATTTCAAGGCATTTGGGTATATCCGCGGCAGCGTCGGAAACTCTGTGAGCGTCCGAGCCGACGGTTATCATTTTTCCGCCGAGAGCCTTGTACCGCCGCACTATATCCGCGTCGGGCATGGATACTCCCAGTCCCTTGCGTATTCCCGAGGAATTGACCTCGAGCGCAATCTCCTTTGAAATTATCGTTTCCAGTATTTTGTCAATTACCGCGCGGTGCACGGAAATATCGATATCGTATTTTCGCGTGGGATTTTCGGACTGCCAGTCAACGCCTATAAACCGCAGCGGGAACGTCAGGTGCGACAGCGAACAGAAGCGTCCCCACTCCGCCAGCGCCAGCACCTCCTCAAAATACTCCTTAAGCAGCGGGCGGCTTTCCTCCAAAGATACTCCCATATATTTGAAAGATTTGGTGCGGTGCTGCGAGCCGAGAACAAAATCAAAATCGTTTTCCGCCAGTATCTTATCCGCAAGCTCGGTATTATAGAGAGCCTGCCCGAGCTCAGCGCCGTAGTATATCTCCATTTTGTCCCCGAAGCGCTCTTTTATTTCAAGGTACGCCGCGCGGGACTTTTTCACAGCTCCCGCATAATCCCATTCGTCGAATTTATCGATTTCAATATGATCCGTCAGCGCGAAATGCGCCACTCCCAGCCCGCAGGCTCGTTCAGCCATAAGGACAGGCAGGTCGCAGCCGTCGGGCGACAGAACCGAATGAGTATGCAGATCGATCAAAGTGCCCATATTTTTATGTTTGCTCAGCCTTTCAAAAA
>CAMWLH010000416.1 GCA_947175045.1 uncultured Clostridia bacterium
ATCAAGCAGTCGCTTGGCTGTGACGTGGACAAGAAAAAGATTACGCTCGCGGTCAAAATCGAGGGCTTCGGGGATTTTTCCGCGGAGGCAAGGCTCTATGCGGGCGTTACCGCTAAGTTTACCGTGTCCGTAACGGAGGGCTGAAATGGCGGAGTATGACCTTACGGGGATAAACCTGCCGTACAGCCTTGACGCGGAGCAGTCCGTCCTCGGAGCCATATTGATGGATTCCAACGCGCTCAACGAGGTGAGCGATGCCCTCCAGCCCGAGCATTTCCATATCACGCTGAACAGGCAGATATACGAGGTGCTCATACAGATGGGCTTAAGCAGCTCCCAGATAGATATCGTAACGGTGCTGGACGCTTGTATGCGGCAGGGGGTATTCGAGACCTCCGAGCAGGCTAAGGAGTACCTCACGCGTCTTATGACCGCCGTTCCGAGTATTTCCTCGGTGGGGAAATATGCGAAGATCGTCACGGAAAAGTATCTTCTGCGAAGCCTTATTTTCGCGGCAAAGGAGATCATCGACGCGGCGAACGAGGGCGCGGAGGACGCAGAAACTCTCGTGGATTTCGCGGAGCAGAAGATATTCGATATCCGCAGCGGACAGGACAGAAGCGAGCTTACGCATATAAGCGGGATAGTTTTCGAGCGCGTAAACGAGCTCAATCAGATGGCAAAGGCAGCCGCGGCTAATAACGGAAACCCCGTGATGACAGGTCTTGAGACAATGTTCAAGGAACTGGACAGGCGCATTTTCGGACTTAATAAGTCGGATCTGATAATTATAGCCGCACGCCCCGGTATGGGAAAGACCTCGTTTGCGATGAACATAGCGACAAATGTCGCGAAGAAATACCGCGACAAGGACGTGTGCGTGTTTAACCTGGAAATGTCCAAGGAGCAGATAGTGTCAAGAATGTTGAGCTCGGAGGCTATGCTGCCGTCGGAGGCGCTTAAAACGGGAAAAGTTCCCGCGAACAAATGGGACGATATTATGCTGTCGGCGGATATTTTGTCGCAGTTGCCGATTTATATTGACGATACCCCGGGCTGCAATGTGGTGAGCATGAAGTCCAAGCTGAGGCGCAGGAAAAATCTCGGTGTGGTGATTATCGACTATTTGCAGCTTATGACGTCGGTGAATAATTACCACGGGAACCGCGTTGTGGAGATATCGGAGATCACCAGAAATTTAAAGGTGATGGCAAAGGAACTGAACGTGCCGATAATCGCGCTGTCGCAGCTTGCCAGAGGACCCGAGCAGCGTCCCGACAAGCGCCCGATGCTGTCAGACCTGCGCGATTCGGGTTCGATAGAGCAGGACGCGGATATAGTAATGTTTCTGTACAGGAATGCTTATTATGACAAGACCGACCCCAACCCGAACGTGGCGGAGTGTATCGTAGCGAAGAACCGTCATGGTGAAACGGGAACGGTATACTTAGGCTGGAACGGCGAGTTTACAAAGTTCTCCAGCATAGAGGTCAGAATGAGCCCCGACGGGGGACAGTAGCGGCAAAATTCTCAGGCAGCAAACCGCCCGCACAGTATAGGGGCGCCGAAAAAGAGCAGTGTAACGCCCCCGCAGGGGAATTTCAAAAAGTGTCAGAATTTTCGCAGAAAATTCTGACCGGTTCCCGCAATCGCTCGGAGCGAGCGAGCGAACGGAAAGTGCTTGCGGGAATTTTGAAATTCTTTAAAATCGTCCAATTCTCGTCAACTTATCAAAGCATTATGGAGCGCGATATGACCAATGCAGATTTTATAGGTAAAATAAGAAGCACCATTGCGGAGTATGATATGATATCTGAGGGCGAAACGGTCTGCGTTGGGCTCTCGGGGGGCGCGGACAGCGTTTCGCTGCTTTTCGCGCTGCGTGAGTTGGGCGTGGAACTCGGCTTCGGCGTGAGGGCGGTGCATATAGAGCACGGTCTGCGCGGCGAGGAGAGCGAGGGCGATATGCGGTTTTGCGAGCGCCTTTGCGGGGAGCTTGGAGTGGCTCTGGAGGTTCGCAGGCTGGACCTTGCGGCGGTTAAGGCGAAGCACGAAAGTATTGAGGAGTGTGCCAGAAAGGCTCGCTATAAAGCATTTGAAGAGGTAATGCGGGGAGACAGGCTGGCGACCGCCCATAACCTTAATGATAACGCGGAAACGGTTCTGCTCAATCTTATGAGAGGAACGGGGCTGCGGGGACTGTGCGGTATCCCGCCGAAGCGCGGGAGCATTATACGCCCGTTGATCCGCTGTTCGCGCGATGAGGTGGAGGAGTTCTGCCGCGAGAACGGTTTGGGTTATGTGACCGACAGTACAAATCTCTCCGACGATTACACCCGCAACAGGGTCAGGCACACGATACTCCCAGAAATGCTGAAAATAAACCCATCGCTGCCAGATACGATATCACGCATGACGGATATGCTGCGCTCCGACAGCGAGTACCTCGATGAGCTGGCGGAAAGTGCTCTGGCGGATTCCGCGGACGGAAAGGGCTGGCGCGCCGAGGAGCTCGACGGGCTGCCAAAGCCGATAAAGAGCCGCGCGGTGCGGAAAATTCTATCGGATGGAGATATCGAGCCGAGTGCGCTGCGGATAAATACCGCGCTGTCACTGCTGAACAGGCGCTCAGCCCGCTTTAATCCCTGCCGCG
>CAMWLH010000417.1 GCA_947175045.1 uncultured Clostridia bacterium
GCATACGAGATGTAGAGAGGTCTCGTGGGCTCGGAGATTTGTATAAGAGACATATACTTTTCATGCAAACTGAATCGTATAAATTTTTTTACGCGATTTATTTCCAAAAAATCCCGCTTGGGGCTTGAATTTTCCGACAAAATAGTATATAATAAAAATAAGTATGGGGAATAATGAGGCATGAGCGGGGCGCTGCCGTCCGCAGTTACCCCAATTCTTGTCTTAAAGGAGCGTAGCTATGTTTGATGGGTTTGTAAAAACGGCGGCGGGTACGCCGAAAATAAGAATAGCCGACTGCGAGTACAACAAAAACGCGATAATCGGCGTTATGAAGCAGGCGGCAAGCCGCGGCGTGAAAATTCTGGTTCTGCCGGAGCTTTGCGTGACCGGCTACGGCTGCCAGGACTTGTTTTTTCAGAAAACGCTGCTGGACGCGGCTATGAACGCGCTGAAAGATATTGCGGAGTTCTCGGCAGAGGTGGATATGCTTACGGCGGTAGGCTGTCCGCGGACGGTTCGCGGGAAGCTCTATAACTGCGCGGTAATATTAAAAGGCGGCAGGGTGCTGGGAGTTGTTCCTAAAAAATTCCTGCCTAATTATAATGAGTTTTACGAAATGCGGCACTTCTCCCACGCTCCCGATACGCAATGCGAGGTGGAGCTTTTCGGGGAAAAAGTTCCCTTTGGACTTGATCTGCTGTTTGAATGCAGGCAGCTGCCCAAGCTGGTTTTCGGTGCGGAGATATGCGAGGACTTATGGGCGGCGAATCCCCCGTCGACCGCGCTTGCGCTCGGCGGTGCGACGGTGATAGGCAATCTCTCCGCCAGCAACGAGACCATCGGCAAGGACAGCTACCGTCGCGCCCTTGTTTCGGGACAGTCCGCGCGGCTGCTGTGCGCCTACGTCTACGCCAGCGCGGGCGACGGCGAGAGCACGCAAGACCTGGTTTTCGGCGGGCATAATATTATCGCGGAAAACGGCGTTGTTATCGCGGAAAGCAGGCTGTTCAAAAACGAGCTCACCGTGACCGAGATCGACGTGCAGCTTCTTGCTTTCGAGCGCCGCAAGAATACCTCTTTTAACGACGAAAGCCCCGAGCGGGCAGTACGGATCCCCTTTGATACGGAGCTTGCCGAAACCGCTCTCACGCGGTTTGTCGACCCCGCTCCCTTTGTTCCGAGCGGCGATGCGGAAAAGCACAAGCGCTGCCATCGCATTCTGTCAATGCAGGCGCACGGGCTGGCAAAGCGGGTGGAGCATACCAACTGCAAAACGCTGGTCGTGGGCATTTCGGGAGGTCTGGACTCCACGCTGGCGCTGCTGGTGTGCGTGGAGACTATGAAGCTGCTGAACCGTCCCATGAGCGATATCGTGACGGTGACCATGCCCTGCTTCGGAACTACGCAGCGCACAAGGAGCAACGCGGAACGGCTGTGCGAGCTGCTCGGTACTACACTGCGGGTGATAGATATCTCCGACTCAGTAAGGCAGCATTTCAAGGATATAGGACATGACGAGAGCGTTCACGACGTGGTGTACGAAAACGGACAGGCTCGTGAGCGCACCAAGGTGCTGATGGATATCGCCAACGCCGAGGGCGGGCTGGTGGTCGGCACGGGCGATCTGTCCGAGCTGGCGTTGGGCTGGGCTACCTATAACGGCGATCATATGAGTATGTACGGGGTCAACGCGTCTGTTCCCAAGACGCTGGTGCGGCATATCGTGTATTACTACGCGGTGACCTGCGAGGACAGAGCGCTCAGAGACGTGCTGATATCGGTGTTCAATACCCCCGTCAGCCCCGAACTGCTGCCCGCGGACGAAAACGGTGAGATAGCGCAGATCACGGAGGACCTGGTGGGACCCTATGAGCTGCATGATTTCTTTTTGTATAACGGAATACGGCGCGGATTTCCGCCGAAAAAGGTGCTGCGGCTTGCGGAATATGCGTTCGGAGAGAGCTACGGGCGCGAGGTCATTGTAAAGTGGCTCAGGACGTTTTATCGGCGCTTCTTCTCGCAGCAGTTCAAGCGGAGCTGTCTGCCCGACGGGGTAAAGGTGGGCACGGTGGCGCTCTCACCGCGGGGGGACTGGAGAATGCCCAGCGACGCGGCGGCGGTTGAATGGCTGAAGGATCAGAATTAAAAATTTAATGCCTTGATCGACCCTAAAAACAGACTATTGGGGGCTTGAAATGTTAGAGAATATAAAAAAGCGCATTATTCATTTTTATACCCACGGCAATATAATAGAGGATTTCGTCGAGGCTCGCCGCAAAAAGACGGCTAAGCTGAGGCGTATCATCCGCGCCTGTTTTTATATTCAGTGCGCGCTGGCGGCGTGCTGTATCGCCGCGGCGCTGCTGATGGGCACGAGCGGAGCGGCGGCGATAATCGCGGGCTCGATAGCTGTGTGCGTGGTCGCGTTTATTTCACTGGGCGGAGGTACTGCCGAAAAAACTATTCTGTATATTCTCGATCTCGCTTACGCGGTGATATGCTTTGTTGTGGGAGGTCTGGGCGGCTCGGGCGCGTTTATCGTGTGCGGAGTTTTAATGCTGCTGTCAGCCGCCGCGGCTCTGGGTGGTTTTTTCGCGGCGTGGTGCAGGCAATATCTGCTGGATTTCTCGCCTGCGAGGATAACTAGGAGC
>CAMWLH010000418.1 GCA_947175045.1 uncultured Clostridia bacterium
AGGCGGAGCTGATTGAAATTCTTGAAATTATCTATTAGAAAGAGGTAAGAAATTAAAACTTTACCTCTAACAACGGAGGGTATTTTATGGAAAACTGTATCGAATTAAAGGGTGTGACAAGACGTTACCCCAAATTTACATTAAACGGTATCGACCTTACCGTTCCCTGCGGGTCGGTAATGGGATTTATCGGTGAGAACGGCGCGGGCAAATCCACCACGATAAAGGCTATTCTCGGGCTGCTGAAAAAGGGCGAGGGCAGCGTTACCGTCCTCGGCGAGGACGCATCGGGGCTTTCCTCGCAGATCAAGGAGCAGATTGGAGTTGTGTTTGACGGACTGGCGTTCCCAGCAAATCTTAACGCAAAGCAGCTTGATAAGGTAATGATGGGGATATACAAAAACTGGGACAGCTCCGTGTTCTTCGGCTACCTTAACCGCTTTGAGCTGCCTTTCGACAAGAAATTCAAGAGCTTCTCACGCGGTATGGAAATGCGTCTGTCCATCGCGGCGGCTCTGAGCCACCACCCCCGCCTGCTGGTTCTTGACGAGCCCACCAGCGGACTTGACCCCGTAATGCGCAGCGAGATACTCGATATTTTTATGGAGTTCATGCAGGACGAATCCCACACGATATTTATCTCGACCCACATCACAAGCGACCTGGAGCATATCGCGGACTACATATGCTTCATACACAAGGGCAGCATTGTCTTCACCGAGGAGCGCAACGAAATGCTGGAGCGCCACAGGATACTCAAATGCACCGACGATGAACTTGCGCGGATAGACAAGGCGGATATAATAGGAATGCGCAAGGGCAGATATTCCAATGAGGTGCTGACCACCGCCGCGGAAAAATACCCCGATATCACCGCAGACGCTCCGTCTATCGAGGAAATTATGGTATATTATGTAAAGGAGCAGTGACTATGAAAGGTTTGGTTTACGCGGGGCTTGTGCTGAATAAGACCTACTTTATCGTGGCGGGTATCGTCGCGGCGGCGGGCACGGCTCTGATATCATGGCTGGGACGGGTCTTTGGAGACCCCGAGACCTCCGTCGTAATTTCAATGTTTATGCTGGGTATGCAGTATGTGGTCATAGCTATCGTGGAAGAGTATCTCGCGCGGGATTTCGAGAAAAACATCAAAAGCCGATTCGCGGATTACGCCATGGCGGGAATGTCAAAGGCGAAATTCGTGGCGACGGAGCTGCTGAAAAATATCATATCAATGGTTACGGCATTTGCTCTGACGGTTCTTATGCAGTTGGTTTTCATGGCGATAAATCCCGGCATGACAAGCGCAAACAGGATATATGGTCTCGCGGTACTGGCAATACTCACCGGCGTCTTAGACTGGATGTCTATGCCGCTTGTGGTATATCTGAAAAGCGCCGAAAAGGCGGGTATGGTCATAGGGCTTTGTCTTGGCTTCGGCGTAGTTCTCCCGCTGATGGCGGTATTCAAGATGTTTGACAATGTGTGGATAAGACTTGCGGATTTTTTCTCAAACGGAGCGGCTTTTTTATGGGTACTTGGGGTAGGAGCGGCGTTTTACGCGCTGTTCTATTGGATATTGCTTAATAGAGTCAGAAAGGGTGATGTATGTTGAAAGGCTTGATCATAAAGGATATTTACTGCATAAAATTTCAGCTTATCACAGCGCTTCTGCTGACGCTGTTCCCGAATATAATACTTATGTTAGCGGGCGGCGGAATGACGGTATACGAGGGCACCTTTCTGAGCCACGATGAAGCAATGCTCATAGGAGTATTCCTGTACGGAATGGTAAACTATATCACGGTCACTGTGTTCTCGTCGTTTCTGCTGAACACCTTAGAGGACGACGCAAGCAGCGGCTGGGCGAAAATGCAGCGCACTATGCCCGTGAGCGGCACACAGATAGTTGGCGGGAAGATACTTGCGACGCTGCTTATTATCGCGGGGCTTACCGTGATCTCGCTTATATTCAATATCCTCGGCGTGCTGCTGTTTGAAATGTCGCCCGAGATCATGATAGCGCTGCCCATCTGCTGCGGACTGCTCCAAATCGTTACGCTGTGCCCCGTTTTTCCCGTATCAATGAAGATCGGGACAAAATACACCACCGCGCTTTATGTGGGAATGGTAGTTATAATAGCCATAGGTATGTTAATTCTTCTTATCTCCGCTTTGTCCTCGGATATTTCCGAAACAGCTCTCAGAATAATCATGTACGGAGGGCTGCCCGTTCTTGCCGCCGCGGTGCTGGGTATATCCTACGCGGCGGGGAAAAAATCCTGCGAAACGGATATGTGACCTGACTAAAGAAAAGAGGTAAAAATATGACAATATGGATAATACTCGGAGCGGCTTTTTTCTGTATTTTTTTGGACTCAGCTTTGCATAAGAAAAAGGGATAATAAATTTTCAGACAGCTCAATTGAAATAAAAAGCATTGATCGGATATGTGGCTTGCTTAATAGCTTAATCCCCCCAAGATTGATCGGGGGGATTTCCGTTTTCTTTTTTATTATTATCGGTTGACTATATAAATGAAAATTTATGATAGCATGCTAATATTTTTTTAGATTTATTATGTTGTCGCTTTTTTGTGAAATTAAGTTTTATAGAGTTTATATGTTTATCAGTTCAATTTATATATG
>CAMWLH010000419.1 GCA_947175045.1 uncultured Clostridia bacterium
GATGGTCGATAAGGGGCTGTTATGAAAAAAATAATGTATATCGTGTCGGGGGTATCCCTCGCGCTGATGTTCCTTTTTTTCGGTCTGACCGCGGGGACGCGGCTGAAAATTTTTCTGACCCTCGGTATAACAGCGCTTACCGTCTGCTACCACTTCACGATCCGCCTTGTCATAGGTAATATCGTGGGGCTGATAAATTTCGACCACCGCAGTCGGTGGTTCGCGGAGCGCTCTTTTGAAGCGGGCTTATACAAAAAGCTGAAGGTGCGCCGCTGGAAAAAATATCTCCCCACCTACGACGAGGAGTTGTATTCCATCAAAAGCAACAGCCTGATAGAGATAGCGGCGGAGACCTGCCGCTCGGAGGCGGTCCACGAGATATGCGCTCTCGCGAGCCTTGCCGCAATGCTTTTCGCGGTGATGTTCGGGGATTTCTGGATATTCTGTATCACCTCGGTGCTGGGGGCGGCGTTTGACCTTGCTTTTGCGGTAGTTCAGCGGTATAACCGTCCTCGTCTGCTGAGGGCTTATGGGAGGAAAAAATGAACATACGACTTGCCGAACCCTCCGACGCGGAGGAAATAGCGGAGATATACCGTTCGCTTATAGGAATGCCCGGCTGCACATGGGACGAGACCTACCCCACGATAGATTTCGTGCGCCGTGATATAGGACTAAATTCTCTGTATAAGGTCATGGACGGCGGCAGGATAGCGGGCTGCGCGTATCTGGGGGATTTTGAGGAAATGGAGCGCCCCGAATGCTTCGACAAGTCCGTACGGAAGCTCGGGGAGTTCTCTAGGGTAGCCGTCAGACGGGAATACCACCGCCGAGGGATAGCGCGGGAACTGCTGGAATATCTTATAAAGGAAGCGCCGAAGCGCGGCTATGACGGGCTCGCGCTGTTGGTGGGAACGGAGAACCATAACGCTATGGCGCTGTATGAGAAACTGGGTTTTAAGCGCTGCGGAAGCGGCAGCTTATACGAAACAGACTGGCATTTTTATGAATTGAAGTTATAGGAAAGGAGAAATGCTCCGCGGCGGAGCATGGGCAGGGCAATGATAAAGAGCATGACAGGCTTCGGCAGAGGTCACGGCGTACTTAACGGCAGGGATATAACGGTGGAGATACGCGCGGTAAATCACAGATATTTTGAGTTCAGCGCAAGGCTGCCCCGCAGTATGAATTTCGCGGAGGAAAAGCTGAAATCCCTTTTGCAGAGCAGGATAAGCCGCGGCAAGGCGGAGGTGAGCGTTCTGGTGTACAACACGGGCGCCAACGACGAGAAAATATCCGTGAACACCGAGGTGGTGGGGGGATATGTGGAGGCTCTGCGCTCGGTAAAGGAGCAGTTCAGCCTTATTGACGATCTGTCGCTGAGCAATATACTGCGCATTCCCGACGCGCTGAACGTGGTCAAGGAGGAAACGGACGAGGAGCAGCTCTGGGCGGATATAAAGTCGGTGGCGGAGCAGGCTCTTGACAGGTTCATAGCCATGAGGGAGACCGAGGGCGAGCGTATGAAAGCGGATATCCTGTTCAGACTGGACACCATAGAGGGTTGGGTGAACATTGTTGAAAGCCGCTCACCGATAATCGTGGAGGACTACCGCAAAAGGCTGTATGACAGAATGTGCGAGGTGCTGGAGGGCAAAGCCGTCGACGAGAACAGGATACTTCTCGAGGCGGGGATATTCTCCGAAAAGATCGCCGTGGACGAGGAAACGGTGCGCCTGCGCAGCCATATAAAGCAGTTCCGCGATATGCTGGAGAGCAGTGAGGCGATTGGCAGAAAGCTGGACTTCCTTGTGCAGGAGATGAACCGTGAGACCAACACCATAGGCTCCAAGGTGCAGGATATCGAGGTGACAAGGATAGTTGTCGAACAGAAGAGCGAGATCGAGAAGATACGCGAGCAGATACAGAATATCGAGTAAAAAAAATCGTCGGAAAATATAAAATCCTATTGACAAATCCACGGGAATGTAATATAATAAAATTGTGAGAGATCACAAATAATTTTATCTGTTTCGGGGCGGGGTGAGATTCCCCACCGGCGGTGAGAAGCTATGCTTCGCAGTCCGCGACCTGCTTTTGCAGCTGAATCGGTGCAATTCCGATACCGACGGTATAGTCCGGATGAAAGAATCAGAAGACAAATAGTGATATTTGCCCCCGCAGAGTCTGCCGATACGCGATAATTGTCGGCGTTCTGCGGGTTTTCTGTTCTCCCGAGGAAAGGGACATTATGGAAAACACAGTTAAACAGGAAAAGAGAATTGACGTAAAGCGCATGGTATTCACCGCGCTGCTTGCCGCGCTGTCCGTGGTGCTGGCGGAGTTCCTGAAATTCAAGCTGCCGGTAATGCCGGGATTTATCAGCTTTGATTTCTCGGACGTGCCCGCTATGCTCGCCTCGCTGACTATGGGACCGATCTCGGGGGTGCTGGTGTGCCTTCTGAAAAATGTTTATGGCTGCTTTACCTCCTCGACCGCCTGCGTCGGAGAGCTGTCCAACTTTATTCTTGGCGTATGCCTGGTGCTGCCCGCGGGGCTGCTCACGCGCAAAAACACCAAGCTGTCGCGCGCCGTGATAGGCTGTCTTGCGGGAGCGGTGCTGATGGCTCTCGTAAGT
>CAMWLH010000420.1 GCA_947175045.1 uncultured Clostridia bacterium
GTACAAAGCAGACATATCCCCCGTGGCAAGAGCCACGGGGGTGTGTTCAGATTTCTTTACATCTCTATTTTAAGACTTTCTGCGCTTCTCACCTTGAAGTTCTTTGCTGTGCCGGAGGCGGTCACCTTGATGGTGTCTCCGCTGCGGGTTGCCGTAAGGCTGAGCACCTCTTTGGACTCGCTGTCGTAGATCTTGGTTTCGGCGGTCTTGCCGTCTTCAAGCTGATAGATCACGATATCCGCATTCTCCGCGTAATCGTAGGTGAAGCCGCGCTTGAAATCGCCGTAGGCTATTATGCTGTTCGGCTTCGCCAGCAGCGGCATTGAGAAGTAGTCGTGCTTGGTGGTGTACCACTTTTCGCCCTCAAATACCTCTCCCGTCTGGATATCCGTCCACTTGCCCGCGGGAACGTAATACTGCGCTATGCCCTCTTCATTGAATACGGGAGCGCACAGCAGGCTGTCACCCAGCATATACTGTCTGTCAAGCGCTAAGCAGGCGGGATCGTCGGAATAATCCACCACCATAGCCCTCATCATGGGAACGCCGCTTGTGTGGGTGTTTATCGCCTGTGTCCAGAGGTAGGGCATGAGCTTGCCCTTGAGCTTGGTGAAGTGACGGAGAACGTCGCAGCTCTCCTCGTCGAAATTCCACGGAACGCGGTAGGAGCTGTTGCCGTGCAGACGGGAGTGGGTGGACATAAGTCCGAACGCGCACCATCGCTTGTAAAGATCGGGAGTGCCCTGCGCCTCGAATCCCGAAATGTCATGGCTGAAGAAGCCGAAGCCGCTTAAGCACAGCGACAGACCGCCGCGGAGCGTTTCCCACATACTTTCGTAATTCGAGAAGCAGTCGCCGCCCCAGTGCACGGGGAATTTCTGACCGCCTACGGTCGCGGAGCGCGCGAACAGGCACGCTTTGTCCTTGCCGTAATATTCTTCAAGAACCTCAAATACCGTCTTGTTATACAGGTAGGTGTAGTAGTTGTGCATTTTATAGGGATCGCTGCCGTCGTAATATACGATATCCTTGGTGGGTATTCTCTCGCCGAAGTCGGTCTTGAAAGCGTCAACGCCCATTTCGCAGAGCGCTCTCAGCTTGCCCTTGTACCACTCGCGCGCGGCGGGATTGGTGAAATCCACAACAGCCATGCCGGGCTGCCACATATCGCCCTGCCATACAGAGCCGTCGGTGGTCTTGAGGAAATAGCCGCCCTTTACGCCCTCGTCGAACATGGTTGAACGCTGAGCAATATAGGAATTTATCCACACGCATATTTCAAGACCTTTGGCTTTGAGTCTTTCAAGCATAGCCTTGGGGTCGGGGAACATTCTCTTATCCCATGTAAGGTCGCACCAGTTGAACTCCTTCATCCAGAAGCAGTCGAAGTGGAACACCTCAAGCGGGATATCACGCTCAGCCATGCCGTCGATAAAGCCCGAAACGGTCTTTTCGTCGTAATCGGTGGTAAAGGACGTGGTGAGCCACAGACCGAAGGTGTACGCGGGAGTAAGCGCGGGCTTGCCCGTGAGGTCGGTGTATACTTTCAATACGTCGGCTATCTTCTCGCCGCCGATAACGAAATATTCCAGATGCTCGCCCTGAACGGTGAACGCTACCTTGGAAACAGTCTCGCTGGCTACCTCGAAGCTTACCTTTTCGGGGTGATTTACAAACAGACCGTAGCTTCTGGAGGAAACATAGAAGGGAATGGATTTGTAGCTCTGCTCGGAAGATGTGCCGCCGTCGTTGTTCCATACCTCGACGGTCTGACCGTTCTTTACGAAGGTGGAGAATTTCTCGCCGAAGCCGTAGATGCTCTCGCCTACGCTGATGTTCATCATATCGCGCATTATCGCGCCGTCCGCGGTTTCGTCGTGAGCGAAGAACTGCTTCATCACATCTTCGTTCATGCGTTCGTTGGTACGCCACTGCTCCTCGGTGACGTAGGAGGTGGTGCGCCAGCCCTGCTTTGTAAGCAGCTTATCACCGTAATAATACTTGATGTCCCACGCGCCCTGCTTTGCAACGACCACTCTCGTTTTGCCCGATATAAGCTCGAACGCGGAATCGGTCTCTTTTATAACGGGCTTGAAGGAAGCGTCCTCGTACAGCTCGAACGCGGGAGCTTTCCTTACGCGTCCCTTGAAATGGTCAACGGTTACTTTTACCGTGTTTTCAAGAGTTGAGGTGAAAGCTATCTCCAGTACGGGTCCGCCGAGTGTCTGCCCGCGATTGCTTATCCACTGCGCCGTCGCGAGAACGTTTATCGTGTTCTCGGTCGCGGTCACCTCGTACATCTGCGTCGCATAATTTACGCCATAGCCGGGCTTGTTAAGCCAAAGTCCGTCCGAATACTTCATAGAAAAATCCTCCGTATAATTATTTAACAGGAAGCGGCACGCGGTGCAATCGTTTACAGCGCGTATTAAAGCTATCCTGCGGTTTTTATCTCCAAAAAGTATTTTAGCATATCATTACAAAAAATACAAGGGGGATTTTGAGTTTTTGGCAAATTTTTATATGTTTTGGGAATTAGAGGCAAGGGGCGGGCAATCGGCACAAACAACAAACGCAAACAGGGATTTTTGTTGTTTTTTCCCATTGGCATAAAGGCTTTAGGTATGGT
>CAMWLH010000421.1 GCA_947175045.1 uncultured Clostridia bacterium
TGTGCAAAATGCCAAAAGTGCTTTGCTGTCAAAAAGTTATCATTTAGATAAATAATTCGGGTTCTTTCCTTTGGGAACAAGTTTTTTTTATTGCCAATGCCGCAACGGAAATAAGTGCGCCGTTTGCTTTTCTCGCGTTTTGCGGACAGTGTGTAACGCATCTCATACAAGAAATACATTTGTTTTTGTCGTTTTTTGCTACATCAGTCGGATCTATTGCTCCGACAGGACATTCAATCGCACAAGTCTTACATTTTGTGCAATTTTTGTCCGCTTTCGGAATCAGCCCTGCGTTTCCCGCTTTTTTGTATGGTCTGTTTCCCGGGATTTTTGGTGCGTTAATATCGGATAAATTCAGTTTTTCAACAATTTGCTTTGAAAAATCCTCAAGTATGTGCGTGTCTGTTTCATCGGGACGTCCCGCCGCATATTGACGCATAATGGAGTGTTCGGCAACCGCCGAAATTGCCGCAGTAATCTTAAAACCGCATTTTACAGCAATATCCTCCATTTCCACCAATGTATCCTCATATGCGCGGTTTCCGTATACGCACACCAAGACGCATTTGGCTGAATTTCCTTTTACAATGCTTAGCCGTTCGGCTGCAACAGCGGGCAGTCGTCCCCCAAATGAGGGCAGTGCCATCAGAACAACATCCTCACTGTTAAATGAGTATTTTGAAAAATCGTCATTGACCTTTGAAAGATCAATCATCGTGACGGGCTGTGTCCATTCCTTGACGATAATATCGGCAATTTTCTCCGTGCCTCCCGTTGGACTGAAAATCAATTTGTAGAAGCTCATATATTCCTCCTGTGTAATATTTAAAGTTACACCTATATTATACAACAATTTTTTTGTAATGTCAAGCTTTACACCGAGCTTTTTTTGTGATATAATAAAAACAGCGCTATAACCCTACAGCGAAAACGCAAATGGCAAATTTCGCGTAACAATGGGGATAGGAGCGGCAACTCGCCGCTATGATATAATATAAGCAGTTTTAAAGGGGCGGGAAATATGCATATAAGCACCAAATGTTCCATCGCGATACATTGTCTGATTTTTATATATGAATACGGCGAAGAAAAACGCATAACAAGTGAGCTTCTGTCGTTATCAACAGGCTGCAATCCTGTTACGGTGCGCAATATAATGAGTGCGTTAAAGAAAGATAATATTTTGTCTGTCAAATTTGGATCAGGCGGTGCAAAGATTTGCTGTCCGCTTGACAAAATCAGTCTTTATCGAATTTGTAAAGCGGTAGAGCCGGATATGCTGAACAAATTGATTGGCATTCATTCGGCTCCTTCTCCGCTCTGTCCGGTTGGGAGAAATATTCATGCGGTTTTGGATAAATCATATGAGAAAATCCGCACTGATCTTGTTGCGAGTTTAACCGCGATTACCATGAAAGAGATTATTGATAATTACCATTATAAAGGAGCGTAGTGAAACGTTGTTTTAATTCAACGCGGTCGTAGTTACCTGCTTTTAAAAAGTAATACATACTTGTTTCATTTAATATATTTGTATACTTTATGCGAGCGCCTGTAAGTTGCTTTTCTAATTATGGAAAGAAATTTACGGGCGCTTTTTTCGTTTTCCGACAACACGATGCTGTCGCAGTTTGCCCAAAAGGCGGCACGGATGCCGCCAACAAAGGCAAACAGGCGACAAAGTTCGGAAGTACCAATCAGCCACCAAGCCTTTACGGGCTTGAAATATAAATTTGGAGGAATCAATATGAGCAACGAAAATAAGCACGCGAAGCCCGATTGCCCGCTGATCGGGGAGGATGGAAACATATTCCATTTGGTTGGAATTGCGGCGAAAACTCTGAGAAGAAACGGTATGTCCGCGGAAGCGACCGAAATGTCGGAAAAGGTTTTCAACAGCGGCAGCTATGAGTAAGCGCTCAGCATAATCGGCGAGTATGTAAATATAACCTCGGTCGATGAACCCGATGAAGATATGGATTTGAAGATGGGATAACGGAGGTATCAAAATGATAAAAGCATCAATTCAGAACAGCCTGTACTGCACGGAAATACGTCTTCCCTGATTAAACTCAGACGGATTATCGAAAAAATATCGTTGTCGTCTTTTTGGCCGTACCGCTGCCGATTAACAGAAGGCGTGTATCCCTCATTGTATTTCCCCGACCAAACCGCTTTACAGTCACTGTGGCAGGCTTTTCTGAAAAAAGCTCGGTTTAGGCTTTGCCGCGCATACCCGAATCCTCGGGGATACTCGCTCGGCGGCTTTGAGCCGCTGTCCTCGCGCAAGTCCTCAGCAACAGGGAAACTTCCCATACAGAAGCGTTATGAAGTCGGCAGACGAAAAGACGTTTACATGAACGCTGCCGCTTATTTTGTATTGAAACCCTACAATTGTAAGGAAACAAGCATAGTGCTTTAAATCCGCCGCCAACATTTTACATAATATGGCAAAAACTGCTACACTAACAGGCACACTCCCGTTAAGAGGTAGACGCATATACTTTTGCAGCATATGCCAAGAATGTGCCTGTTACTGCAGCCGCGGACAAAAAAATAAATGTGCAAGAAAACCCTTCTGAGCACGCTCTACCACTGCTCTCCCTACCTCTTGCATTTATTATA
>CAMWLH010000422.1 GCA_947175045.1 uncultured Clostridia bacterium
ATATAACGGATAAACATATAAATTCTATTAAATTTATTTTCACAAATAAAAAAGCGACAACATAATAAATCTAACAAAACAAACAGCTACGCTAAATTTTCATTTATATCATCAGCTCTCTTAATCCTGCCAATATTTTTCTTTCACGCCGCGACACCTGCACTTGTGTTATTCCCAAAAGCTCGGCAGTCTCACACTGGGTTTTTCCGCGGAAATAACGCAGAATTATAAGCCGCCGCTCCTCCTCCGAAAGCTCCGTAAGGCACTGTCTCAGCGCCAACCTGTCTATCAGCGAGCTTTCTCCCGAATCCTGCGGAAGATCGATAGCTCCGCCGTCCTCCTCCGCTGTAAGCGACAGGGGCGGCTGTCCCGCGGAGATAGCCTCCGCGGCTTCTTCGGGAGATACCCCGAGCCGCGCGGCAATATCCGAAATACGCGGCTCGTCTCCCGCCGCGGCAAGCTCGTCGCGAACCCTGGCGGCACGCATTGAGAGCTCTTTTAAGCTGCGGCTCATCTTGACTGTTCCGCCGTCGCGGAACAGCCGCTTTATCTCCCCCAGAATAACGGGAACCGCATATGTCGAAAAGCATAGACCGCGCTCCCGATCAAAGTTGTCATATGCTCTGATAAGTCCCACGCAGCCCGCGGAATACAGCTCCTCATATTCAATGCCGCGCCCTCTGAATCGGTTAGCCAGCGAGTGGACGAGCGGGAGATTTTTCTCGATAAACTCATCTCTTGTCAAGCTGCTTCTCCATTATAACGGTCGTCCCCTTGTCGGTGCGGCTTATCACCCGTATCTTGTCCATAAAGCTCTCCATTACCGTGAAGCCCAGTCCCGAGCGCTCTTCCTCCGCAGGGGCGGTAGAGAACATAGGCTGCATAGCCTGCGAAATATCGGGAATACCTCTGCCCTTGTCCTTGATCGATATGTACAAACGATTTTCTGAATACAGTCGCAGGGTCATCTCAATCGTGCCTCGTGTATTCCTGTAACCGTGGACGATAGCGTTTGTTACCGCCTCGGATACGGCGGTCTTTATCGCGGCGATCTGCTCGACGGTGGGGTCCGACTGCGCGGCGAACGCGGCGGCAGCGGAACGTGCAAAGGCTTCGTTTCGCGAAAGCGACAAAAAGCAGATACGGCTTTCGTTTTCAATTATTTTTTTCATGCGTTGACTCCTTTTACCAAAAGATTTGACAGTCCCGACAGTTTTATGACCGCTGCGATATTGGGCTGCGCGTTTTTAATAAGTATATCTCCCCCGCAGGCGCGTACCATTTTCAGCCGTCCCAGAATAAGTCCTATTCCCGAGCTGTCCATAAATCCCACGTTTTCCATGTCTATAATAAGCAGCTCGGGTCGTGAAAGGTTTATCACCTCGTCCAGCTCCATTCGCAGCTCCCGCGCGATATGGTGGTCTATATCGCCCGAGATCGCCGCGGTTATCCGCTTGCCGTCATTGTAGATCTTCAGCATTTCGGTTCCCCCTTCGTTATCGT
The DNA here is from genome assembly GCA_947175045.1 of uncultured Clostridia bacterium. Lineage (GTDB taxonomy): Bacteria > Bacillota > Clostridia > Oscillospirales > Ruminococcaceae > CAG-115. Next base: position 1,504 of record CAMWLH010000422.1, read on the forward strand.
AATATAATAATTATAGCGCCATACCGCGGAAAACTTTGTCGGTATGACGCTATGAAAATTTGTTTTTGGTGAGAGTTAGGGCGGAATCTTCGCGCAATATAGCAAAACAAGCCGTTTCCTCACGGAAAACGGCTTGAAAGGTAAATGGCAGCTTAAATTATCATTTATCAGAAAAAATTCCCCTATCAAACCCACAATATTCCAATTTCCGACAAATTATGTTATAATACTTATTACCAAACGGCGGAAATTTCCGTCGGATTGGCGCAGTTTTACCGGCAGGGAATTTTGAAAGGGGATGAAAATTATGCCGGATATCAAAAAAATAATCGGAGAAGCTCCAAGGGGGCGGAGAAAGGTGGCAGCATATGCCAGAGTATCCGCGAACAGCGACAGCGCGGCAAATTCGCTTGCCGCGCAGATCGGTTACTATAACCGCCGTATACTCAGCAATCCTGAATGGGACTACGCGGGATTCTATGCCGACGAGGGTATTTCGGGGACGAGGAAAGCCCGACGCGAGCAGTTCCAACGGCTTTTGTACGACTGTGACAGGGGGAAGATCGACCTTATTCTCACGAAATCCATTTCGCGTTTCGCGCGGAACACTCTCGATCTGCTGGAGATATTGCGGCATCTCCGCGATATCGGCGTTGAGGTGTTTTTCGAGCGCGAGAACATCACCTCCTTCGGCGGCGAGGGGGAGTTGATGGTGACTATCCTCGCGTCCTTCGCGCAGGAGGAGAGCCGCTCTATAAGCGACAACATCAAATGGGGAATACGCAAGGGCTTTGAAACGGGCAAGCAGAACAGCTTCGTGCTGTACGGCTACCGCATGAGGAACGGGGAGATCGAGATAGTTCCCAAGGAAGCCGAGGTGGTGCGGCTTATCTATTCAAATTTTCTCGCGGGGCTTACCATGCGGGATACCGAAAAGCAGCTTTCCGCCATGGGGATACGCTCCTACTACGGCGGACATTTTTCAAAAAGCGCCATTTACGATATTCTGCGGCAGGAAAAATACACCGGGAATATGCTGCTCCAGAAATATTTTATAAAGGATCACATCTCGCACAAAAAATGCCGCAACAGGGGCGAGCTTCCCAAGTATTATGTGGAGC
>CAMWLH010000423.1 GCA_947175045.1 uncultured Clostridia bacterium
TCGGAAGTCTGCCGTCCTTTTCGTCGCCCGCATAGGTGTGGATAAAGCTTCCCTCGCCCTTTACGGGAGAGCTGTAAGCGTAAGTGAAGCGGCGGGTGGAGGCGGGGTCGCCATTATCGCTTTTTAAAATGGACATGGCATAATTCATCGAGCCGTTCTCAGCATGGATTATTCCCGAAATTCTTGGGGTATAATTGGGAGCGTCGTCCTCATACTCTCGCCCGCGCAGCGACTGCTCAAAGGTCATCTGCTTGTCCATCAATTCAAAAATGGTGTCTGTCTGGTCGCCGTTGGTGACGATTGTCTTGTTGCCCAGCACGCGCACGGGAGCGTAAATAATAAGGTGCGGGTCAACCATTTTTGATGGGTCGAACGCTTGTGTGCGGATTCCCTCGCCGTCCTCCACAAACACGCGGTTACGGCTGTTCTCGCTTCTTCCCATGATAAAATAGCCCGTTACCGCCTTTTTCCCGTCGGGTGAAAGCCCGATAATAATCCCTCTGCCGTGATATGCAAGGGAGTTCAGTTCCTTGTCAAGTGTGATCATAAGTCCTCCTAAAATGTTCTCATAGGGTGTTTGCCACCCCGATGATTGTTCCGCAACAGATTTTTCGCAAAAACAGGAAAAATCGCCCGCTTGGGCAGATTTTTATATATCCTGCCGCTGAAATTCTGTTTACGTATTAACAGTTCCTCGCGTAGTTCCACTTTTTCTTCAGAAGCTTCTCATTCCAGGGGCTTACACCGCGAAACTCCCCCGCATAAACCGCAACGTCGCCATGCAGCGCGATCTCCATTATTTCATCGGGCACAGGGTCGAAGCTCAGCTTCAGGCTGAACGCGGGCGGGCAATCCTCGTCGGTAAGATACCCAAATCGCTCAAACACCAGTCTTCCCGGTGAAAGCACCTTCAACAAGTCGGTTATCGGCGCATTCTCATCATACTCAAAATCGCCGATATCAAAGTCGTCGCCGCGCTCCTCCAGCATATCCGTTAAATATTCCCCAAGCGCCGCGAACAGCTTAATGAGCGCGGGATACTCCACGAGATTTTCTAAGGTTATCCCTTCAAAATACTCCGCACATCTCAGCGCGTAGGTATCGTCGCAGTTCTTTGCCAGAAACGGTATCTCTCTGCCGAAAAGAGGTGATTCAAGCCGCCCGTCCAGACAGTTGAAATAAGATGTGTTGCTCAGCGAGTAATCTTTCATATTTACTCCTTAACGCCGTTCACAAAATTCCACTCGTCATCGGGGTCAAATTTGCCCCACGCGCCTTGACCCTCAAAAGCCCCGAGGTATACCAGCTTATTGTCAAGAATTGTTATCTCCAGACCGTGCTCTGCTTCCCACGAGCAGTTGCATTCGAGATGTAATCCGATACGTTCGTCCTCCGGCTCGTCTACTATAAGAAAACTCGGATATATCTGCGATTTTATCTCCTCGGCGGGAGTTTCCTCGGTGACCTCTATGGTCATTTCATTGTATTCGTCCCACTCGTCGCCGCAAAGGTCGATAAAATACAGACAATAGCGCTTGGCAGCCTCCCAGATATCCCTTACGGTTTCCTCGGGAAGACTGTTAAGCGCTTCGGCGCACTTCTCCGCGTAGGAGATGTCAACGTTCTCGTCCAGTGATACCGATATCTCCTCATCAAACAGCTCCCAGCGCATTTTGCCCTCTGGACCATATTCCGTATCATGCAGATCTTTAATCCACATAAGCTTTGCCCTCCCGTATTGTGATTCTGCCCTCGCAGAACAGTGATACCGCTTTGGGCAGCAATTCCCATTCCGCCTGTTCCATAACCCGCTTTTGCAGAGTTTCGGGGGTATCGCTGTTTTCCACGGCGACAGCCTTTTGCATAATGATCGGTCCGCCGTCGCATACCTCCGTGACAAAATGCACGGTAGCTCCCGTCAGCTTCACGCCGCTTTGCAGCACCGCTTCGTGAACGTGCAGCCCGTAAAATCCCTTTCCGCAGAACGACGGTATAAGCGCGGGGTGAACGTTCATCATTTTATAGGGGAACGCTCTTACAATCTGCTCATCGAGAATAGTCATAAAGCCCGCGTACACCACTAAGTCCGCCTTTTCCTCCAGAAGCGCGTCGGTGACAGCCTTAGTGTAAAGCGCCGCGTCCGCGTATTCCTTTCGGGGAATGACCCGTGTTTTAACGCCCGCCTTTTCCGCACGCTCCAGCGCAAACGCTCCCTCTTTTGAGGAGATAACGCAGCTCACCCTGCCGCCCTTAATCTCGCCGCGGCTCTGCGCGTCGAGGATAGCCTGCAAATTGGTTCCGCCGCCCGACACCAGCACACAGATGTTTTTCATAAGCTCCTCCTAGATGTTTAGCAAACCGTCCATTTCGGTTTTCAGCGATATCTCGATGCCCGTGTAGCTTGTTTCGTCCCGCGTCGACATATCCTGCTCAAAGTCCACATACTCCGCGGTAATTACATAATCTCCGAGATAGACGTGCTGCAATACCTCGCAGTCCTCCCCCTCTTTCACCGCGTCAAGCCAGTGCCTGCCGTTAATTGTCAGCTTTCCCGTAAACACTTTTTTGGGGGTCTGCGGGTACTTTTCTCCGTGATTGAGCTCTATGCCGAAGCAGGTGAGC
>CAMWLH010000424.1 GCA_947175045.1 uncultured Clostridia bacterium
CAACACGGGTCTTGTTGAGGTTCCCATGGGAACGACTCTGCGCGAGGTAGTCGAGGAGATCGGCGGCGGCATTCCCAACGGAAAGAAGTTCAAGGCTGCTCAGACGGGCGGACCTTCGGGCGGCTGCATTCCTCCCCAGCACCTGGATATTCCGATAGATTACGATAACCTTATCGCCATAGGCTCTATGATGGGCTCGGGCGGACTTATCGTTATGGACGAGGACAACTGCATGGTCGATATCGCCAAGTTCTTCCTGGAGTTCACCGTCGACGAGAGCTGCGGTAAATGTACTCCCTGCCGCATAGGCACAAAGCGCCTTTACGAGATACTCACCAAGATAACCGAGGGCAAAGGCACGATGGAAGACCTTGATAAGATGGAGAAGCTGTGCTACTACATCAAGGACAACGCCCTGTGCGGACTGGGACAGACGGCTCCCAACCCCGTGCTTTCAACTCTGCGCTACTTCCGCGACGAGTATATCGCTCACGTTAAGGACAAGACCTGTCCCGCGGGCGTCTGCAAGAGCCTGCTCAGCTACAAGATCATTGCGGACAAGTGCAAGGGCTGCTCGCTTTGCTCGAAGAAGTGCCCCGTGGGCGCTATCAGCGGCGAGATCCGCAATCCGTTCACTATCGACTCCGAGAAGTGCATAAAGTGCGGCGTATGTATGTCCAACTGTAAGTTCGGCGCTATCGTTAAGGGTTAAAGGAAAGGAGAAAAGAAATGGTAAACATTAAAATAAACGGCGTTCCCTGCTCCGCTCCCGAAGGCTCTACTATTCTCGAGGCGGCAAGGCTTGCGGGTATCAAGATACCGACGCTGTGCTTTCTTAAGGATGTAAACGAGATCGGCGCGTGCCGTATCTGCGTGGTAGAGGTAAAGGGCGCGAGAAGCCTTGTTGCCGCCTGCGTATATCCTATCAACGAGGGCATGGAGATATTCACCAATACCCCCAAGGTCATCGAGAGCCGCCGCACCACGCTGGAGCTTATTCTTTCCAACCACAAGAGAGAATGTCTCTCCTGCGTAAGAAGCGGAAACTGCGAGCTTCAGGCGCTCTGCAACGAGTACGGAGTTGACGAGGATTACTACGAGGGTGAAAATCCCGCCATCGAAATAGACGACAGCGCGGCGCATATGACCCGTGACAACAGCAAGTGCATTCTCTGCCGCCGCTGCGTGGCAGCCTGCGAGAAGCTGCAGGGTATCGGTGTTATCGGCGCTAACGAGCGCGGATTCGCGGTACAGATCGCTTCTCCGTTCGATATGTCACTGGCGGAGACCGCCTGCGTATCCTGCGGTCAGTGCATTACCGCCTGTCCTACGGGCGCTCTTACGGAGAAGGACGATACCGCAAAGATACTTGAGGCTATCGCGGACCCCGAGAAGATGGTAGTTGTACAGGCGGCTCCCGCCGTACGCGCTTCGCTTGGCGAAGCCTTCGGCTATCCCGTTGGAACCAACGTCGAGGGCAAGATGATCGCGGCAATGCGCAGACTCGGGTTCGACAAGGTATTCGACACCAATTTCTCGGCAGACCTCACCATTATGGAGGAGTCCGCGGAGTTTATCGACAGAGTTCAGAACAACGGCGTGCTGCCCATGATCACAAGCTGCTCTCCCGGGTGGATTCGCTACTGCGAGAATTACTTCCCCGAGTTTATTCCGAATCTGTCCTCCTGCAAATCGCCGCAGCAGATGTTCGGCGCGGTCGTAAAGACCTACTATGCGCAGAAGCTGGGCAAAAATCCCGAGGATATTTTCAGCGTGAGCATTATGCCCTGCACAGCCAAGAAGTACGAGATCGGCAGAGACGATCAGTCCGCGGCGGGTGTTCCCGACCTTGACGCGACCATCACAACGCGCGAGCTGGCTCGTCTTATCAAGCAGGCGGGTATCATGTTCAACGACCTGCCCGATGAGGTATGCGACAGTCCTCTCGGCACTGGCACGGGCGCGGCGGTCATCTTCGGCGCGACCGGCGGCGTAATGGAAGCGGCTCTCCGCACAGCGGTATGGAAGCTGACGGGCAAGCCCGAGAGCACTCCCATCGAATTTACCGACGTGCGCGGTGTTGAAGGTATCAAGGAAGCCACCTACAACGTAGCGGGCATGGAGGTCAAGGTCGCTGTTGCAAGCGGTCTGGCTAACGCGAAGGCTCTGCTCAAGAAGGTAAAGAGCGGAGAGGCTAACTACCACTTCATTGAGATCATGGCTTGTCCCGGCGGCTGCGTAAACGGCGGCGGTCAGATAATCCAGCCGTCCTCTGTCCGCAGCTTTACCGATATCAGAGCGGAGCGCGCAAAGGTTCTGTATGATATCGACAGCGCGAACACTCTGCGCTGCTCGCACGAGAATCCCGATATCAAGGCACTCTATGATGAGTTCCTGGGCGAAACGGGCAGTCACAAGGCGCACGAGGTGCTCCACACCACCTATAAGGCAAAAAAGCTGTACAAATAATATAGGCGAACTCTAATTGTAAATCCGCTTTTAACATACTTGTTGAAAGCGGATTTATTTTTATTGCGCTAAATGATAATTTATGCTATTAAGCTATGTTGATCTTAGCTATGATGCGGTTAAGTTATGTTGACGAGAAGTAAATGATTTA
>CAMWLH010000425.1 GCA_947175045.1 uncultured Clostridia bacterium
AGAATATGGAAGTAACTATGAAAATCGAGGGTATGATGTGCGGGCACTGCGAGGCAGCGGTCAAAAAGGCGCTTGAAGCTATCCCTTCGGTTCAGAGCGCCGAGGTGAGCCATGAGAGCGGCACGGCGGTCGTCAAGCTGACCGAGCCCACCGATTTTGAGGTGCTGAAAAAGGCGGTCGAGGACAAGGACTACAAGGTGATATAACGGAGGTCACGATAAATGGCTTATATGGTGACAAGAAAATGTCCCAGCTGCGGAAAAATGCTGGCGCTAACTCCCGAATCCGCTAAGATCGGCGTTGTCTGCCCCGTCTGCAAGACCTTTGTCGGCGAGAAGGACGCCAAGATGGACAGCGACGAGGTAAGAAAACTGAGCCAGGCAATACACGAAATGCTAAAAAAATAAATGCATGGCAGAAATAAAAACACCACGCCCCTGTGAGCGATCACAGGGGCGTGGTGTTGCAGCATGTAGAAAAAGTTAAAGCAACATAGTGTTGACGCATGGAATTTCAAAAAGGTCGAGTTTGCGGACGCAAACGAAGACCGGTTCCCGCAATCGCTCGCAGGGAACGAGCAAAGCGAGTGACCGAGAGCGATTGCGGGAATTTTGAAATTCTTTTAAATCATTTTTCCCTCGTCAACATTTCTAAAAGCATAATAGCTTAGATCACCACTTTATATACAGTCTGAAACACCGAACCCCCGCGATCGCTCACGGGGGTTCGGTGTTGGTTGGTAATTATATGAAAAAGGTCGGTTGGCAAATTCGGTTGAACGCTTTATTTCATTCAACAATTGTATTATAACGGCTTTCTATGTAATCTAAAGGGCAGTTTTGCGAAAATCCCGTGAATTTTTCGCACATATGTGGAAAAATCACCGCTCCTGCTTCTTAATTGCGTTCATCTCTACCCAAACGGGTCTGAAGCCGCAGTTAAGCGCGATATTCCAGGAGTGATAGTTCGCGAGCCCCGTGCCGTAAAACGGGATATCCCCACGGCGGATTATCTCATCTCTTAAAATCCTCACAAGATAGCTCCCCACACCCATTGAGCGGTATTCGGGCAGCACGTCTATACCTATCTGCTGCCAGTGGGGAGCGTCCTCGGAGCAGCCCGCCATTCCCATTATCTTATCGCCGTCATAAGCGCACACCACAATAGTGTCGGGGCGGGAGGGATCGTACTCGGTGCATATCGCGTTGGGAAAGCGGCTGTCTCCGTAAAAGCCCTCTATTTCGGCTTTCCCGTAGAACCATTTTACGGGATATTCCTTTTTGAACCCGCGCGTATCGCGGCTTTTGTCATATAAAAACAAATGGTGTGAATGGTTGACGGTGTAGGAATATTTGTTCAGTTCGGCTTCAAGCTCGAATAATTTTGGCAGCTCAAAAAGTCGGTGTCCCTGCTCTGCTCTTATGTAATCCCGCAGAAACGGGTGAAGCCGCTCGTCGGCGGTAATAACCGCGTTTGAGCCCATCGTAGCCATTCCGAAAAAGGGCGGCTCCGTGCTGTATACCCGCCGTCCCTCGTTCAGCGCCGATTCTGTAATAACGCTCTCAGCTTTGTCAAAGTCGTCGGGTGAGCAGTTGAAGTCCAGCGCGAGCAGCCGCTTTAGCTGCGGCAGATAATCGTTCATATTTGATTCCTCCATTCCGTGATTTCTTCAATTTTCTTGCGCGGGCGCGGCGGCGGGGACTCCGCGGGATAACCCAGCGCCAGCACCGCGCGTAGCTCGCTGCCGAGAGCTGCGTTGAGCTCCCTTTGGGCAAAACAGGTGTTGCATATCCAAAGGCTGCCTATACCCAGATTTTGGGCGGTAAGTATCATGTTCTGGATTGCCGCGCCTATGGACAAGGTGTTGCATAACTCAAATTCGTGTTCGTCCGCCGTGAGGTGCGCGGTTAAGTCCGACCCGTAAATATCCGTTATAAATATCAGCAGCGGTGCCTGACGCATTATGCTCAGGGTATGCTCCGCGTCCGCGATTCCCCCGGCGCTTTCGGGCAGCAGCGGAGAGATTCTTTCCCGTTTCAGACCCGCTTCCATTATCTCGCAAAGCTCCGCTTTGGATTTCCCCTCGGTAATCGTGAACCTCCACGGCTGGCGGTTTTTGGCGGAGGGCGCAAGGATTCCCGCCAGAATTATCTCCTCAACAGCGGCTTTGGGAATGCTGTTGGGCTTGAATTTGCGCACGCTGCGGCGTTCCGTTATTTCTTTCAGCATTTATTCCTCCGTGATGTTCTTGGAAAGTCGGCGCAGCGGAGTGGTGTAGAAATAGTTGCCGCCGAAAAACTCATCGGGCGCACCCTCTCCAAGTATCTCCCCGTTGAAAAGCAGACCGCACCTGTCGGCGCAAAGCTCGGCAAACTCGGTGTCGTGGGTGACGAGCAGCACCGCCGCGCTATTTTTGAGCGACATCAGCAGCTCCGCGAAATCCCGCTTTGCCGCCGCGTCCATGCCCTTGGTGGGCTCGTCGAGCAGCAGAAGATCGGGCTTTCCCGACATCAGCGCAGCCAGCGCGAGCCGCTGCCGCTCTCCCCCCGAGAGATCGAGCGGGTCGCGTGAGAGCAGCCCCGCCGCTATGCCGAAGCGCGACCGTGTCTCCGCCGCTT
>CAMWLH010000426.1 GCA_947175045.1 uncultured Clostridia bacterium
CTCCCATATTGCCTATGGTCTTAGCCACCTCGTCGGCAAGCTCGGAGTAGGACGCGCCCAAGCCCTTTACCAGCGCAGGCTTCACGCGGTAATCGTTCAGCAGCTCGGGGTGCTCCTCCTTTACCTCCATAAAGGTGTTGTACTGACCGCCGCCCGATTCCGTCAGCGCCCCCAGCACCGCGGAAAGCTGCGAGTAGGGAGCGTTCACTATCGCCGTTCCGCCGCCCGCCGCGGGGATATCTTCAATTTCACCTTGAACCTCTACCGTGCCGAGCGTGGTTATTACCGCGTCGACCAGCGTTATGGTATCCAACAGATTTTCGGGGGAGCCGTCGCTCATCAGCTTCTCCGTCATCTCGTTTATCTTAGCGAACACGGGAGACGCCTTAGCCAGCGGAGCAAAGCTCTCCGCCGCCTTTTTAAGGCGGAAATCCTCCGAGAGCAGGTTAGTGCCCGCGATAGCCGCCGCGCGCAGGCGGGCTTTCAATTCATAAACAGGAGCAATATCCATATTCGTTCCTCCTTAATACAGCAATCTTATAACGTTATTTTCGCCGTTGGGAATAATGCAAAGCGGCTGTGCGCAAAGGCGGCGCCTTTGCGCGTTATACCAGTAGCCGCAGAGCATTACGCCGTTTTCAAACAGCTTAGCGTCGGGGAGTATCTCCAGCCGCTCCACCGTGCCCTCCAGCTCGGGGAAGTCCTCCAGCATTATGCTGCCGCCGTTTTCGTCCCGCAATATCGTTCCGTCGGGTGTTCTGCCTATCTTCTCAAACGCTGTCAGCTTGTAGACTATCGGGTTTGCCATGGCGTTTTTCAGAGTGTTCTTAATGCCCTTTGCCTCCGCGGCTATCGACTTCACCGCGAGAGCGCGCATTTGTGTGAAATCATCGTCGGTCAGCGCCCTTATCGCCGCGCCGTCCCAGCGGACGCGGGTGTTGCCGTCGGCAGGGTAGATCGCCATTGAGGGAACCTCAGCCGCCCCGAACATCGAATCCTCCGCTTTTACATATTTGAGGGATTTCAGCGGACGGAAATTCTTGGTGAGGTATATCTCGCCGCTGTCCAGGTCGCACCACGCGCCTGTGTCGATATATTCCTTGCGTGCCTCGTCAAAGGTCACCCAGAATGAAAGCTGCGCCAGACGCGCGTTCTTTTTGCACTTGCCTATGGCTTCAAGCTCGGAGAGCTTCCAGTTGCCGCCGAGCTCCTCATACAAAATCGTGTCGTCGTTGGATACGTCTCCGCCCTCTATCTTCTCGTTGATATACTGCCGCGACTTTTTGATAAGGGTATACAGCTTTTCAAGGGTATCTATCGCGCTGTCGTAATGCGTCTCGAGGTTATCCGTCTGAAATGCGGTGATCTCGATTATAAGGCGGTTCAGCAGCCGCTGCGGACCGTTCAGGTAGTAGTCCCCCAGCTGCTTTGAGAGCTGCTGATAGGTGGGCAGCGAGGCTCCCCCCATGGTTCCCAGACCAGCCGAGATAAGCTCCTTTACCGCCTTTTCAACCAGATCAAGACCCTCAAGCTGCTTTTGCAGCTTTTTGGTTTTAGCGTTTTTCGCCGACCTTGCCGCGGCGGCTTTCTTCTTTTCAGCCTTTGCCGCCTCTTCGGGAGTCATATCCTCGGGCGCTTTGGCGGGAGCGGATTTCGCCGCGATCTTACCGCGCTTGCGTTGGATATCCTCGGGGATCTCGCATTGCTCGAAGCTCTTGTCGAACATCATCTCATACATCAGCCCCAGCGAATGCTTGCAGGGGAACTGCCGCGACGGGCAGGTGCAGCGGAACACGGGGTGCTCAGGGTCGATATAGTCCGCGGAGGTTATGTAGGGATTTTTGCCGCTGCCCTTGCACTCTCCCATAAAAAACGAGTCGTCCGCCGAGCGGTACAGTTTCTGAAATCCGCCGCTCTTTGAGATCTTTTTTCCGTTTGAAGCGGCGGCGGGATTCGGCGCGAGCGATAGGATATACTGCTCAGTAATGTTTTTCATATGCACACTCCTTATACAGATCCACAAAATAGTGGGAATGTTTGTTTAAATTATACTACATATTTTACAATAAGTCAATACCGATATCTGTGTAATTTGTGAAATATCGCATAAAAACTCCGTATCACCTGCGATACGGAGTTTTTAATATATAGCGTTCCTGATTATTATATTCCGAGCACCGACAGAAATCTGCTTATGGTTTACGAAGGAGCCTTTCAATTCCTGTTCTTAGATAACCGGTCTTGCGGTAATTAGCTTTCGGGGATTCCGGTCAGTCGTAGGCGAAATTATTGAATTATGTCTGTGAGGTATACATAAATTCCGCCCCTTCCGTTTTATCTGTTCCCGTACATTTTTTCGTAATACTGCTGATACTCACCGCTGATGATATTCTCCCACCATTCGCGGTTTTCGAGATACCATTTTATTGTCTTCTGAATGCCATCAGCAAACTTAGTTTCGGGAAACCAACCAAGCTCGTTGTGTATCTTCGTCGGGTCGATAGCGTAGCGCATATCGTGTCCCTTTCGGTCTGCAACGTAAGTTATAAGGCTCTCGGGCTTGTCCAGTGCCTTGCAGATTATCTTCACAATATCAATATTTTTCATCTCAT
>CAMWLH010000427.1 GCA_947175045.1 uncultured Clostridia bacterium
ATTTACGAGTCTATATTTTAGTTATATCACACATTCGTTGCAATTGCAAGATATATCCTAAATATCGGTAAGAATATTATATCTTTTAACCGCACAAACAATATCCAATTGATAGTTGTGAATATATCTGTAAGATATATAATAATATCTGATAGATAAATTAAATGCTTGCGTGAATAATAACGCGGAGGTGCAAGATGGATCTGAAGGCAATCGGAAGCCGTATAAAGGCGGAAAGGAGGAAAGTCGGGCTTACACAGGAGGGACTTTCCGAGATAGTGAGTGTTACACCACACTATATTTACGAGATAGAGCGCGGAATGAAAGCGATGTCGGTAGAAACGCTTATGAACCTGTCCGAGGCTCTGGAGCTTTCCGTGGATTATATTTTATACGGGATACAAAGAAGAAATCTCGGAAAGGTTTACAGAATACTTGATGAGATGAGCGATGAGCGGCGGCTTCGTGCGGAGGAGGCTATTGAAAAGCTTCTCCCGTATTTAAGATAATTAATGATCCTGCGGGTGATGTCCGCAGGATTTTTATTTCGGTACCGAAAAATATTTGTTATTTCCGGTACCGAAATGCATTGAACATTAAGCTCCTATAAAGTAAAATAAAGGTGAAAGGAGTTGGTGCTATGGAACGGGATATTATTCGTAAATACCTTGATATCAAGGAAACCAAAAGCGGAATACTTACGGAGAACGGCAAGTGCGTTTACCTATACGGGAATATCTGCTGCGAAGCAAAGTGCAGACGTTTTTATCTGCGCACGGAGCAGACCGAGATATGTTCGGAATATGCGGAGGGCTTTCTGATCGTAAGAAGCGGTGACCGAAGCAATGTCTATCATGATTCAAAACGAATGCTTAAGGTCAAGGAGCTTATTGTGCTTTACGAGATCAATTTTGAAAATTCCACTATGTACGGAGTTTTTTCGGGAGGTAATGAGTTGTCGCTTGCAGATTCTCATTTTACCGACAAACGCATATCCGAGCTGATAGAGCGGCTTATTCTGGGCGAGGAAACATCCAACATATCAGCGAGTAAAAGACTGGAGGCTCTGGAACAGGCGGTAATAACAGGGGAGGTGAACGCGCTGAACGATCTGTTTCTGCACGGAAAGCCGATCGAATAGCGGTTGCATTCTGTCGGAAAAAGTTGTATAATACCATAAAAGAATTTATACGATATCAGCGAAAGGAACGTGAAAATATGTACAAAAAGGCTGATGGTATCCCTCAGGAGGTCGCTGATTGGCTGGATAACGGTGATCTGACGGATATGCCCTTTGCCGTGATGGAGCATATCGGCTTTGACCTGTCAGCGGAGGAAATGCTCACCGAGCGCGGGCTGACAAGGGAAGAGGCTCTAAAAAAAGCGGACGAGGACGAAAAAGAGTTCAGAGGGCTGCTTGAAGCCTGCGGAATAACGGAGACCCGACTGGCTCCGATGTGGATAAAGCTTGTCGCGCTTTGCAGGGAACAGCTTACCGAGGAAAGACTCGCACTGCTGCTGAGGCTTATTTCGGGTTACGAACCGACGGAGATCTTCAGCGAAATGGAAGAAGACGATATTATAGCTCGTTGGCTGTCAAAAACCGAACACCTATACAACTATATCGGTGAGATAAATATGAGAAAGAGAAATACCGACAGGTGGCTTTCTGTTTTATTTCAAGCGGAAAAATCCCGCAATAACATCAAGGATATCAAAAGCGATAACCGTTTTATAAGGGTATTCAATATGCTTTGCAGTAAGGGGTATACGGGAACTGTCGGAAATACGGAGATACTTCGGGAGAACCTGCGGAATATTGCCGAACTCATAGAGGGAAACCCGTTTCTGAAAGCGGTTGAGCCGCTGGTATATTTTCGGGCTTTTGAAAAGCAGAGTAATAGAATGCTTACAAAAGAGGATTATATCCCGAATATCAGAAATATTTTCAACCGCACCGAATATCTTTCGGCTAAACCCGATTATGACAAGGAGCCTAACGAGTATACCGTCAACGAAAAACATAATCTCCGCGCGTATCACTGCAAGCTGTATATTGATATAATGGAGTGCTTTCCCAAAGCGGACAGGGAGCTTTGCGACGAGGGATTTCTGCGCTGCTCCGACCTTTCGGATTGGTATTATGTGTACACGGAGGGCGGTGAAAAGATCCCGCTTTCGATCTGCGGATTTGTAATGAATTCTTTGGTTAGATGTATCGATCCCGAGAGTAGCTACGAGGGCTCCGCAAACGCATCGTGGGAGCAGGTGTATGAATACGAGCGGGAACTTGATATGCAGGGCAAGGGTGTCCTCGACAAGCATGCCAGGAGGATATTAAAAGCGATCGATGGCATTAAATTTGACGATCTGGAGCGCTATATTTCTGACGGAGCGGCTTTTTTCAATGAGATATGGAGCGGGTATTCCAAAAATGTCAAACCGCAAAACTACGACGTGGAGCAGACGATACTCGCTCAGTCTATCGACAGCAGGTTTCTTGAGCTCCTGGTACAGGAGATTTGCGGTATATTGGAGCTTTATCTTGTTTCGGAGGATAAATTGATCTGAATTATATGAAAGGAAAATAAAAAAATGGATAGTATTACAA
>CAMWLH010000428.1 GCA_947175045.1 uncultured Clostridia bacterium
ATCCTTTCGCGCGCCGAAATTTCCGCTTCTTCAAGAAGACATTCCCCAAGAAGCGCGGAAATTTTTCCGCTGAGAGCTTCCCGCGCCGCATTGAAATTTCCCGTTGCCTTACCCGAATCCCGAGATAGCTTTGAAGCCTTATCCTGTGCTGACCGCGCCTTTTCCCGCGCCTTTTTTACAGCCTCCTCCGTGGTCGCGTGATCGGGCTTGTGAGCGCTGTGCGGATTTTCGGCGTAGACCATACCGCAGACAGGGCAGCGTTCCCCGACAATCAGCTGCTCCGCCAGTATTCCCGCCTGATTATCGTTGAACGCGGTCTGCAGTTCGCCCGCCTCGCGGTCAAGCAGGTTCGCGTCGTCCTGAGCCTTTTTGTATTCGATCTGCGCTTTTTCACACTTCGCTTTAAGCTCGCCGAAAGAATTTATTTCGGATATCAGGACGCTTAAATCCTCCTTTTGCTTATCCAGCTTTTCGAGCTCCCCGCGCAGCTTTTCAACGTTTATTCCCGCGTTTTCAAGCGAGTCGCTTTCCTCTGCGAGATTTTCCAGCTCTACGGCGAGCGCCGTTTCCCTTTCGGAATACTCGGCTGTCTCCCCCGCGAGAGCTTCAGCCCTTTTGCCAAGCTCCTCGGCGGCTTTTACCGCGTTTTCGTATTCCTCATACTTGCCCAGAGTGTTGGAGATAACCGCGGCGCGCGCCCTTAAAACTTCCTCTCCGCAGTCATGATCCATACGCGCGTCCATGGCTCTCATAAACGCCTTTTCAAGCCTGTCCTTTTCGGTCTCTTTATCTCTAAGAGCGCCCCGCTCCTTTTCAAGTGCGGCTTCGTCAGCCTTTTTGGAGCTTTCCCGCTGCTTTTCGGCGGCGAGCATTTTCTCCTCCTCCGCAATTTTTTCAAGCTCCGCCTTAAGTGCGCAGAGCGCCGAATCGTCACTTTCAACAAGCGCTTTCAAAGCTGATTTTACAGCGGCGTAATCGCAGATATTTTTTGCGTTTTCCAGCTCCTCAAAATACGGGTCGTCCTCACCGCACACAATGCCGGCGATATGCTGGTCTATTTTGTTCTCGGCGGCAATATATTCGTTTCTGCGGTCGCTGTAATATTTATTTAACCTCTCTGTAAACGCATTATAAATATCGGTTTTGAAAATCTGGCGAAAAATCTCCTGCCGCTTTTTGGTGCCGGCATTCAGCACCTCCTGGAATTTGCCCTGCGCTATCATCTCTATCTGGCAGAATTGATCCCTGTCTATTCCCAGGATATCGATAACTTCCTGATTTTTTCTGATTTTTTTGATCGAACCGTCGGGATAAGTTATCAATGCCTCGTGCAGCAAAAATTTTTCTTCCCCGCCGATATTTTTGAATCTCATTTCGCGGGAAACAGTGTACTTTTTTCCGTCGTTTACAAATTCGAGCGATACCCTAGTCGGAGTGCTATGGTCCGCGCAATTTGAGTGAAGCGAACCCGTTTCGCGAAAGCCTCCGCCCGAGGGTTCCCCGTAAAGCGCAAAAGTTATTGCGTCAAAGATCGTGGTTTTTCCCGCGCCCGTATTTCCCGTGATAAGATACAGCCCGCACTCCCCGAGCGCGTCAAAATCTATTGTCTGCTCGTTCGCGTAGGGTCCGAAAGCCGTTAATGTTAATTTTGTGGGACGCATTACTCCGCCTCCTTTATACTTTCAAGTATCTCATCGCAGATCGCGGCTTGCTCGTCGGTCATGTCCGAGCCGTTCTGCTGCGTGAAAAACTCCTTTATGATATCCGCGGGAGTTTTAGTGCCGATCTCTTTTATCCCCTTGCCGGCAGCGGGCGCGGAGCTGCTCTCGGCTTTAAATTCGATCTCGGCGATCCTGGTGAAATTCTTTGAGAGCTTGATCCGCGCGTCAAGCACGCCTGTTTCCGTGAGGATTATTTTAACATAATCGTCGCAGCACTCCCGCGCCATCAGCTCGGAGAAATTCCCCTCGAAAACGCGCAGCTCACGCAGCGGCACAAGCGGTATCTCACGCGTTTTTATATCGCCCTTCCCACCTGTTTCCAAAACTACTATTGCCTTGCGCCGGTTTGCCTCGTCAAAGGAATACTTCAGGGGCGAGCCGCAGTAGCGCACATTATCGCTACCCGCCCTCTGCGACCTATGTATGTGCCCAAGCGCAACATAATCGAAATCCTTGAACACCCCCGCGTCGATATTGTCAACGCCGCCGACCGCCTTTGCCTGGTCGCCGCCGCGCTCCACGTCCGAGCCGTCCGCCGTGCCCGTAACAAACTGGTGAGCTGCAAGAATATTTATTTTGGACTTGTCAAGCGCGATATTTTCTATCACTGCCCGCGCCGCGTCTGTGATCGTGTTTATCTCCCTCTCGGGGAACACCGCGCGCACCGTGTATTCCCGCACGAACGGCATAAGGTACACGAAAACGTCCCCGCCGAGCGGTATGCCCTCTATTTTGCCGTCATACACGGGAGAAACGAAAACCCCCGCGCGGTTCATTATCCTGCCGCCAAACGCCACGCGCTCCGCGGAATCGTGGTTGCCGCTTATAATGAACACCTTAAGCTCCCGCGCGGCGAGCTCCGAAAGGAATTGATCGAA
>CAMWLH010000429.1 GCA_947175045.1 uncultured Clostridia bacterium
GCATTGTTTTTTCGGGGTTATTCCCGTTTACACAGTTTATTTTTCAGAACCTTTTATTCCTGCTATTAAAACTTGATACTTTTATTATAGAATTAAGCACATTTTTTGGAGTCATTCATATAATACTTAACCAATTCTCAATCTCATTTCTTGAAGTACCTCCATCAAAACGTTTTCCGTCTTTCCACTCGGCGGAGCAAAGCGAATGAAGATCGTCGGCACTCGACCCGATACCGCTGCTGTGAGAGGTGCAGAACGGCACGATAGTCTTTCCCGAAAAGTCGTAGCTTTCTAGAAACGTGCTGATAATTCGCGGCGCCTGCCCGTGCCAGATCGGATAGCCGAGAATTATAGTGTCATACTCCGACATATTATCAACGCCGCCCGATATCGCGGGACGAACCGAGGGATCGTTTTGCTCCCTGTCGGCGCGTCCGTTTGTGTAATAAGCGAGATCGGCTGCGGTATACGGCTCGGCGGGAACTATCTCGTAAATATCCGCGCCGAGTATATCCGCCGCGTATTCGGCAAGTGTTTTCGTTGTGTTGGTGCAGGAAAAATATACCACCAAGGTTTTCGTTTCCTCCTCCGTCAGTTCTGTTTGTGGAGTGCTCTCGGTCAAAGCGCTTTCGGGAATGTTCTGCGATGACTGCAAAATGTCCGACATACTTGACGAGGTGGACTGCGTTGCTGTTTCGGACTGTTCGGATGTGCTGCTCGTTTTTGCCGAATTTTGCTCCGACGTTTGAGTTGTACTGCTTGAACTGCTCTGCTGTGAGAGTGTAAGTCCCGCTGACAAAGATTGATCGTTTGCACCCATTCCCGACTGGTCAGCTGAACACCCTGTAACCAATACTATCATTGCGAGAAATAATGCCGTGAAAAATTTCTTCATTTCAAGCCTTCCTTTCGTTAAGCGCTTTCAATAAATGCGCCATGTTCCGACCGAGTGAACGCATCGTTTCCATACCCTCGCCGTCCTGCTCGACCTCGCCCGACATACGTCCGTAAGCCATTCCCCAATAAGACGAGCCGACGATATACATATCCTGAACAAGGAAAAAATGATTCATTGCGTCAACGGTGTTTAAAGCGCCCCCTCGTCTTGCCGCGGCAACAGCCGCGCCGACCTTATGATTGAACAGTCCCCGGTTCATATCCGCGACCACCGCCGCGCGTTCAAGAAGCGCCTGCATATTCGCCGAAATATTTGCGCAGTATACGGGAGAGCCGAGTATAATGCCGTCCGCTTGTTTCATCTTATCGAAGATCACGCGGAAATTGTCGGCGCTGTGAACGCAATTTTCTTTGCCTCCGCACGCCCAGCAAGCCTTGCACGGCTGAATAACATCACCGCCAAGTTGTACAAGCTCCGTTTCGATACCCGCCGCGTTCAATGGCTCGAAAGCTGTGTTTATCATTATCGCGGTGTTTCCGTCACGGCGTGCGCTGCCGTTTATACCCAAAACTTTCATTACGCATTCCTCCGTTTTATCAATACCAATCGTGCTTTTCGCCGCGGTCGAGAGCGTCGATGCGCTCCATTTCGTCCTCGGATAACTCAAAATCGTAAAGCTCCGTATTTTCCTTAATGTGGTCAGGATTGCTCGAACCCGGAATCACCACAACACCCTTCTGCAAATTCCAGCGCAGAATGACCTGCGCGGAGGATTTCCCGTGCGCAGCGGCGATCTCCGAAATGGTCATATCGCCGAGCAGTTCTTTAGTATGTCCTCTGCCGCCGAGCGGATACCAGCCCTGAACCGTTATTCCCAAGCTTTGAATGTACGGGATAACATCGTTTTCCTGATAATACGGGTGTATCTCGTTCTGCACGAGAGCGGGCTTTATTGTTACCTGGGGAAGAAACTCCTCAAGCTCTTTAATATACCAGTTCGACAGACCGAGTGAGCGTATTTTACCGCTTTCAACGTAATTTTCCATAGCCCTATACGCCTTTACGTCGTCCGTGCCCGGGTGGTGAAGCAGCATCATATCGATGTAGCCTATATCCAGCTTATCAAGTGCCTGCTTGATAGCCTTTTCGGGTTCGGAAAACTGATTGGGATACAGCTTTGTAATTACAAATACCTCCTCGCGCGGAATGCCCGACTCTCGCACCGCCCTGCCGACTTCCTCCTCGTTGTTGTACATATACGCCGTGTCGATAAGCCGCACTCCGCTTTGCAGAGCCGCGGTCACCGAATCAAAGCAGGTATCGCCCGTAAGACTGTATGTTCCAAGTCCGTTTATCGGCATTATATATCCGCTGTTCAGGGTGACTGTTTTTGAATCAAAATCAAACATTCCGGGGTTCTCCTTTGTTATAGGCTCGTTTTCGGGCAGTTTTTCGGTTGTGTCCGAGCAGCTCACGGACGAATTGCTTGTGACCTCCGAATCACTTTTGGGTGTGCCGCTTGCCGAGTTTTCCGTTTCGGCGGAGGAAATATTATTTATCGGCTCATCGGAAGAACCGTTTGCCGAACTTTTCGCTTCAATATCGGTCGAACTTTCCGTTGGAACGGACGGAATACCGCTTGCTGAATTTTCACTCGAACTATCCGATATTGGCGAGCTTGCGTTCGAATTGTATATAAG
>CAMWLH010000430.1 GCA_947175045.1 uncultured Clostridia bacterium
CGCTTCGCGGGCTGCGCTTTCAAATCGGCTTGCGAAAAATTCCTGCGTCAACATTACGTTGCTGTAACTTTTTTTGACAAATTGAGGTGAGAGCCGACAGGCTCTCACCTTTTAGTTATTCTCTTTCATCTTCCAGTGCGCGAGCGTTATCGCCTCAAAGCCCTGCGGGGAGAGAATGGGGCGCGCTATGCGCTTTTTGGTTTCCTCGCTCAGGGCGAGATTTTCCGCAAACTCCGCGCCCGCCTTGGTGATATCCGCAAGATATCCCTCGCGCTGGCGCCTTGCCTTTTCCGCTATGAACAGCTCCCCCTCGGGGCAGAGGATAGCGGTGTAGCGACCGTCGCCGCAGATTAGGTCGTATTCCTTGAGCAGCGCGGGGTACATGGGAGCGGCGTCCACATAGCCGCAGGTGGTTATCACGACAAGGCGCTTTTCGTGCATGCTCTCGTCGCGGAGCTCGTGGAAGGACGCGTTTTTGTCCTCCACAAGATTGCCCATATAGGGGAGCATAAAGGGCAGGCAGCGGTCGGTCATTGCCTTGAGCTGCGAGGGCATTCCGAAAAAGTACAGCGGGAAGCTCTCGATAATTATATCCGCCGCCTTTATCTTCCCATAAAGCTCCTGCATATCGTCCTTTATCACGCACTCACCCTGCGTTTTGCTCCAGCAGGAAAAGCAGCCCACACAGGGCTTTATGTTCAGCTTGTACAGCGAAACATACTCTATCTCGCTGTCCTCGGGAAATCCTGCCAGAAACGCCTTTGTGATATTTAGAGTGTTGCTTCTGTCGTTTTTGGGGCTTCCGTTCAGTACAAGAATTTTCATTTTTGTGGTTATCTCCATTCCGCTATTCAGTCCGCAGATCGTCCGCCTATGCTGTAAAAGTATTTTATTCCGCAGGAGGTGATCACCCCTGTTTCAAAACAGTTTTCGGGCGGAGCCACGCTGCCGCGGCTTATACGGCAGTCTATCGCCGCACCTTCTCCGACGGCAAGACAGCACATAACACAGCTCTCAGCCGCGGCGATACCGAAGTCTATATCGTTTCGGTTGATTATTCTCGGGTTTCCTACGTCGGCTATGACAAGCTCGGCGCGGTTAATTTTGTGCTTCAATAAAAGACTGTCCAGGAGCAGAAAGCCGCAGGCGGTCACCTGAAACGCCCTTCCCGTTTTTTCGGCAAGAGCGGCGAAGCAGCCGCCCTCGGAGTAAAACTCGGCGATGTTTTTCAGCCGCTCCCTCAGAGCCGCCTCGCCGGTAAGAATGCAAGCAGAAAAATACGTTTTCATCACTCGTATACCGCACTTTTCTCCATTGTAGTAAAAAGCATGCTGCCCTTTGCCTTAACCTTACCGTCCACCGAAATAACCGCCGAAAATTCATAGGCGGCAGCGCTCGCGAGAGTGCAGCTGACCTCTATCGTAAGCGTATCCCCGGGGACAACGGGCTTAAGGAATTTAAAGTCTTTGACCTTAAGCAGGACATACAGCTTGTCCTCCTCCGCCTTTTCGGGAGCTATGACAAGGCTGCAAAGCTGCGCGGCGCACTCAATAACGAGCACTCCCGGCATAATGGGCGCGTCGGGAAAATGTCCCATAAAGTACGGCTCGTTCACTGAAACATTTTTTATGCCCTTTGCGGAAACATTCGGTTCGAGCTCCGTTACCCTCTCTATCATCTGAAAGGGCGGGCGCTGCTTAATTCGGGAGTTTATCTCCATAAGATTCATCATAAGCTCAGCCCTCCGTCAAGCACGATAACCTGTCCCGTCATATAGCTGAACGCATCGGAGCAGAGCGCCGCGACAGTGTTTGCCACGTCCTGCGCGCTGCCGAATTTATTCATCGGTATTGCCTTAAGGTACTCCTGCTTCTTTTCCTCGGGGATCGCGTCCATCATTTCCGTCGCGATAAATCCCGGGGCTACCGCGTTCACCTGTATACCTCTGGGAGCGAGCTCCTTGGCGAGCGTGGCGGTCATGGAGTTCACCGCGCCCTTTGTCGCGGAATATACCCCCTGCCCCTCGACAGCCAGCACCGAGCTCACCGATGAAATATTGATTATCTTCCCCGATTTTTTGCTCATCATTTTCAGTGCCGCCTGCTGCGCGCAGTGGAAATACCCCTTGATGTTGATATCAAGACTTTTCGACAGTGAATCCTCGTTTATCATCAGAAGATATGCGTCGTCCACCACTCCCGCGTTGTTGACAAGCACATCGAGCTGCCCGAAGGTTTTCTGCACCTCGCGGAACATACTCTGAACCGCCTTCAGGTCGGCGGTGTCCGCTTTGAACGCAGCGGCTTTCACGCCGAGCTTCTCTATTTCCGCGACGACCTCCGCCGCCTTTGCCTCGTTGGAGTTATAGTTCACCGCCACGTCGTAGCCGCACTCCGCGAGCTTTACCGCGCAGGCTCTGCCTATACCTCTGGAAGCGCCCGTTACCAATGCTACCATAATTTCCCCCTGTAAGTGTCCTAAAGCAAATTGTCTATGCGTGAGCTTTTTGTTGCTCTACGCGTACGCTGCTTTTCTGCGTCTACATTACGCTGATTCATTTTATATAATGAGTGAGCGGTCGACCGCCTTATACGCTT
>CAMWLH010000431.1 GCA_947175045.1 uncultured Clostridia bacterium
GATGATAAACCGCAAGGCCGAGAACGGCGAGAGCCTTACCGCGGACGCTATGTGTGCGCGATGTACCGCGAGCTGAACAAGCTGTACTACGGCGACGATGTTGTTGTTGACAGGGAGCTTGATATGGAGTGGGCGCGGATACCTCACTTCTACTATAATTATTATGTGTATCAGTACGCGACGGGCTTCTCCGCGGCGATAGCGCTTTCGCAGCGTATCCTTAACGAGGGCGAAAAAGCGGTGAGGGATTATATCGGATTTTTGAGCAGCGGCAGCTCCGCAGACCCGATAACTCTGCTAAAAGGCGCGGGCGTGGATATGACCTCCAAGCAGCCCGTTTCGGACGCTTTGGAGATGTTCAACAAGCTGATCGACGAGCTGGAAGGGCTGATGACCAATTAGCGCGACCGTTTTAACACCCGCAAGCGCGGCAAAGGATTTTGTCGCGCGTTTTGCCGCATCGGAGGATATCTACGCAGTTCTTGACGGGGAGCTGAAATGCCTTTTCAGCAGCAAACCCGACGTGTTCCCGAGAGGGCTGGACATCATTCCCAGAGCAAACGAAACGCTCACACTGCCAATCAGAGAGCGCAGGAGCGTGGGCGTCTTTATCAGGGGAGAGCTTCACTGCGCGGAGCTTATCCCGCAGGGCGGACATATGACGGGAAAGCTGTATGTGTGCAGGGTCACGGACTACCGCCATACGTTGGAGCAGTTCTCGAAAACCGACGGGGTATTCTGCGTTTCACCCGCGTTCAAGTCACTGGAGGTCGGAATGGATTCCGTGCTGGAGTTAGCCGAGGACTTAATGCGCACCGCCGAGGAAAATCGGTGGTATGATATGATAGTGAAGCTGTGTAATATTGAAAGCTCCGTGAGGAATATGTATGCGGAATCCTGCAATATGTTCCGCTATTTTACGTCGAACGAGGGCGAGCCCGCCGTAGTGGACGCGGTATACCTGGTGGGCTCGCTGGTGGAGCGCTGCAATTTGTTTCTCGCGAAGTGTGGGAGAGGGCTCCGTTTCCTTTGCGACAGCGAGAATTTAGAGATCGCCGTGAACGCCAGGCACGCCGTGGAGGCGCTGCTTAACGCGATACAAAACGCGCTGCTTTACTCCCCGCGCGAATGTGAGCCGACGGTGGTCATGAGCCAAGTCGAGCGGGATTCCCTGCGGTATATGCGGCTTAGTATTTCAAATGAAAGTTCTGTCAGCTTTGGGCAGGAAAGCTCTCTGCGGCTCGGGATGGATTTCGGGCACAAGAGAATGTCATACGGTATTCCCATTATCCGTGAGTTTACCGTTTCCGCGGGCGGCAGCCTTAACATTTCCGAGTCGGGCGGAAGATACTGTCTGACGCTGGATATCCCTCTTTACAGAGGGAGCGGCGGGTCGGAAAATTCTCCGCGCCGCATAGAGCTCGGCGAATATCCCGATATACTTTTCTGCGGCAGCAGGCTCGATCCCGTGCGGCTTAAGATGGAGCAGGTAATAGCCGCGTTCGGGGATATGGAGTTGTAGCTTGGGTTGTATAAATTACCGTTTATTTTAGCATTCGCACAAGAATAATTCAAGCGGCTTTCACCGAGCTTTCATAAAGTGAGTTTATAATAATACTGTCAGCCGATAGCTGATTCACATCCTAAAAGCGTTATAAACGCAATTTACGGCGTTCTGCAATACGGTTTCGGAACGCCTGTTTTTTTAACAAAAAATTATTATGATAAGAAATTATCCCGCAAAGGAGGACGTTTAAGATGTACAGAATACTGGTGGTTGACGACGAGGCAAATATTCGCGAGGTCATCAAGGAATACGCGGAATTTGAGGGACACGAGGTGGACGAAGCCTGCGACGGTATGCAGGCGGTGGATATGGTGCGCGAGCGGGACTACGATATTATAATCATGGACGTTATGATGCCGCGCCTGGACGGGTATTCCGCCTGCAAGGAGATACGCAAGCTCAAGCAGATACCCGTGCTTATGCTGTCCGCAAGAGGAGAGGAGTACGACAAGCTGTTCGGGTTTGAGATAGGTATAGACGATTATGTGGTAAAGCCCTTTTCTCCCAAGGAGGTAATGGCGCGCATAAACGCTATCGTAAAGCGCAACAGCACCGCCGCGGCGGCTCCGGCGGAAACAGAGAAATTCGAGGGGCTGGAGATAAATTTCACCTCGCGCGACGTGTTTATTGACGGTGAAAAGGCGAATCTTACACCTAAGGAGTACGATTTGCTGTTTTATCTTGTGCGCAACAAGAATATCGCGCTCTCGCGCAACAAGCTGCTGGAGGACGTGTGGGGATACGATTTCTACGGAGACGACCGCACTATTGATACGCACATCAAAATGCTGCGGAATAATCTCGGACCGTACAGGAAATTTATTGTAACTCTCAGAGGGCTTGGGTATAAATTTGAGGCATAGTACAACGTAATTTCGAAATTCTTTGAAATAACGCTGCGGGAATTTTGAAATTTTTTAATAAGGGGCTTTAGAAGAATGAATCCTTTAAAAAGCATAAAGTTTCAGGTGTGGCTCAGATTTGAGCTTGTGGTGGCGGTATTGCTGCTGTTTA
>CAMWLH010000432.1 GCA_947175045.1 uncultured Clostridia bacterium
TTAATTCTTCGATGGTCAGGATAAATTTCAGCGGTACGCGCTTTAGCAGCCTGAATAGCTCGGGAAGCTCCCCCACGTCATTTTTGGACAGCTCCACCATACGAATCCCCTCAAACTCGTTGAGTATCGCCTTTACCGTGCTGGATTTCCCCGTGCCCCTGTCGCCGTACAGCAGCACGTTCTGCGCGGGCTTTCCGTTCAGGAAGCAGAGTGTATTCTCTACCACCCGGCTGCGCTGTGTCTCGTAATTTTTGAGGTCGGACAGCCGTATCGGGTCGGCGCTTTCAATGGGTATCAGCCCATCACGGTAGCTGAACGCCTTATATTTCGCGAATATCCCGCTTCCGTGCTTTTCGGCGAACTCTATAAGCTCGTTTGCGGTGCAGTCAAACTCGCCCTGCTCGTAGTCGGGCAAAGTACCGAATATATCCCCGTATTTCTCGGAAAGCGCCTCTTTGAGCTTCTGCGAGGAATACCCCGCGATATTTCCGATTATACACAAATCGCACTCCACAGCTTTCCTGCGAAGCCATGTGGGATCCTCCGCTGTGAGCGTAATTAAAGGGCTGTCAGAATACAGAAGCATATCCTTAAGATATTCCCCGAGAGACTTGTTCGCCGCAAGCAGCGCGCCGCATATCCGTGAATAGGCTTCAATGCTCCTTGTCGCGGAGCGTCCGCCGAGAGCTGAAAAGGCTCTCAATACCTCGTCATCTTTTACGTTAAAGGCGCAAAGCCCGGCTATTTCATGTTTAAAATTATCCATTCTGTTCTCCTGATCTAAAAAAATTTTTCGCACCGCAAAAAATTTTGCTGCGGGAGCTAGGCGTTGCTCTTTTCGGGCGTTGATTTCCCGACGCGGGCTGTCACAAATTCCGTCCGATCTCCCGTATCAGCTCGTCAAGCTCGTCCATAGTCGTGAGCGCTCCGCATCTGTTGCGGAACTGTGCCGCGCCCTGCATTCCCCTGATATACCACGCGGCATGACGGCGAGCCTCCTTCATTCCTATGCGCTCCCCCTTATCCTCGATAAGCAGCGTGATATGCTCCCTCATTATTTCGAGCTTTTCTGCGGGAGAGGGGTCGGGGCGCGGCGGCTTTCCCTCAAAATGATCGCGTATCTGACCGAAAAGCCATGGACGCCCGTAGCTTCCCCTGCCTATCATCACCATGTCGCAGCCCGTATAGGAATACATCTCCGCGCAGCTTTCGGGGGAATCAACGTCGCCGTTGCCTATCACGGGAATGCTCACCGTCCGCTTGACCTCTCTGATAATATCCCAGTCTGCCTTTCCCGAATAAAGCTGCTCCCGCGTCCTGCCGTGGACTGCCACCGCCGCCGCGCCGCTCTGCTCCGCTATTTTAGCCAGCTCCACCGCGTTGACGCTGCCGCTGTCCCAGCCCTTGCGTATCTTCACGGTCACGGGGATATCCGTCGCCGACACCGCCGCCGCGACCAGCTCCCCGAAAAGTCGCGGCGTTTTCATCAGAGCGCTCCCCGCGCCGCCGCCCGTGATTTTTGGCATGGGACAGCCCGCGTTGATATCAATAATATCGGGGGAGTATCGCTCCGCTATTTTCACGGCTTTTGCCATAAATTCGGGCTCCGCGCCGAAAAGCTGCACCGCCATTGGGCGCTCCTCAGGAGTGACGGTGAGCAGCGCGGCGGTCTTGTTGTCGGAATACACCAAGCCCTTACAGCTTGCCATTTCTCCCACGCAGTAAGCCGCGCCGTATTTTTTCGCCATCAGCCGGTAGGCTCTGTCCGCCACGCTCGCCATAGGCGCGAGAGCGGCGGTCTTTTCTATTTTCACATTTCCTATGGTAATATATTCCAAAGCGGTTATCCTTTCGTGTCCTCTCTCATATGAGTTCCCCTTTGGGTGGAGAACAGGAACAGCAGCTCAATAAGCGATTTGTTGTAGGGGATAAACTCCCCGCTGTCTATCATGGAGAAGATCTCCTCCTTATCCGCCCACTTTACCGCCTGCACCTCCTCATACTGGAGCTTCAGGGAGCTTATGTCGACCTCTCGCTTCACGCACCAGAAATCGTCAAAGCCGACGTCAAAATTGATGGTAAGGCTCGGGCGCTCGTTTTCGAGGGAGAGGGTATATCCCAGCTCCTCAAGCACCTCGCGCTCCGCGGCAGTCCTGCTCGTATCTCCCGCGACCGCCGAGCCGCCCACGGTCAGATCCCACATATTGCTCCAACCCTCCTTGAACGGCTGCCGCTGCTGTATAAGCATACGCCCCGCGTCATCGAAAACGCACACATGGATAACCATATGATAGCGCCCCTCGGGGACAGGCTTGCCGCGCTCCAGTGTCTGACCCGTTTTTTCTCTGTTCTCGTTGTATAAGTCCCAAAGCTCCGCCATAATTTTGTCCTTTCTTGAATATTTCGATCATATTCACTGTATTTTCATCTTATATTTTAGCATAAAAGTTAAAAGTGTTCAAGTTGTTATTGTAATTTTTTTTATTTTGTGTTAAAATAGAAAGCAGTGGATTTTTATTTTTTAATCAGGAGATAGAAATGACAGAAAAAACAGCTAAAAAACCGCAAGGCAGAGTGGGAC
>CAMWLH010000433.1 GCA_947175045.1 uncultured Clostridia bacterium
CGCTCTGCCCGGATAAAGTCCGCGACGCTCTTTCCGTTTTCGGAGAAGCGTATTTTAAGTATTGAGTTCTCGTCCTTGCGGAACTCCTGTATCTTATAAACAACTTCGGGCTTGCCGTAGTTTATTACCGCGATATTAAACGTGCGGGAATGGCATTCCTCCTCGTCGGTGCTTTTCAGGTGCTTCTTTCTGATAAACGCGAAGCACAGCTCAACGAGGTTGATATAATCGCCCTTTCGCGAGGTAAGCGTGGTAAGATTCTCGTGCAGCTTTCTCTGATCCGCCTCGTCAAGCGAGAATACCACCTCGGTATGCCTGAACAGCGGCGCGGTCAGATCGAGCTCTCTTACCTTGAGCGTGCCCTCGTCGTTGACAACGCGCAGCGAGTAATTATTCGAGCGCATTTTGAACCAGTCGACGTTCGCAAAAACGCTCTTGGCACCCAGACCGAATCGACCCTCGCGCTCCGCAATTCCCTCGTTTCTGCCCACGGACAGATAGTAGAACACCTGTGCCAGGCTGAATCCCGTCTCGTTGTATGTCAGCTTGACCTGCCCCTCGTCCAGGAACTCTATCATCACCTTGATGTCCGGCGTGTCGTAATCGCACCCGAAAACGTTCTGCAGCAGCTCGCGCATAATGGACTCTCTCGGGTAATCCTGCATCATACCCGTCACATTTATCGCGCCTCTGCCCGCATACATATTATTAAAATACTGCTTGAACGGCTCGCTGTCCACCTCGCGGGAGTTGAGCTTTTCCTGAATATCCGCGAGAACGGCGTTCATGCCCTCCTTGTCGTCGGCGGTGTGTCGTTCAAAAAAGTCGCCAAGCAGCTTTTCAACAGCCTCATAGCTTAAGCTCATACAATTTAGCCTCGTTTCTCCGCGCTGTGGTATTCCGAGCAGCCCTCCCCCGCGCGGTTAAGGGAGCCGCCTGTTTTTATGCCGCAACAGAGCCGATCTCAGGTCGCTCCGGGCAAATTTTTCATATGTGGGCGTTATGCTGATCAATACATTCCGTCGTTGAATATCTTGACGAAATCCTTGAACGAACGCTGCGAATCACGCTCGCGAACCCTGTAGCGCCATATGCCGAACAGCACGGAATACTTCACGCAGTCGGGCAGCTCGCTGACCTGGGTCTTTACCGTAAGATGATATCCCTTGCTGTCGTGCATGGAATCTATCTCCGCCTTTGCCTGCGCAAGCCCGTTAAGAGCCTCCTGCGCAAATGACTGGGACTTGTAGCCGTCGCCCTCGAAGCCGTTCACCATATCCCTTGTGGTATCCTCGGGCAGCTTTTCCAGCCTGCCGTCGCGTATCACGCACAGACCGCTTAAGCCCTCTATCGCCGCAGTGATATCCTCCTCTGAGGAATCCTCCGTCAGCCCGAATATCCCATACAGCTTTTCAAGCTGTCCCCGCGCGAACTCCGCGAGCTGCTTGCTGTTTGCGATATCCTTAGCCCCAAGATGAATATAATCGCACTTTACTCTCTTTATAAGATCAAAGCAGCTGTCAACCTCGGCGGCAAAGCTCTGAATATACTTAAGATCCTTTATCACGCTGTTGAGGCTCTGACCCTTTGTGGGAATATCCAGCAGGATATTTCTTGTGGGAAGCTCACCGCAAAAGCCGCTGTCAATGCCGCCGTACAGCACCTTGTCCAGCATTCTCGAATCAAACAGCCCGTTGCTGTCGCGGAAGATTATAAACTGCCTTTCCGCCTCGCGCGCCGAGCCGTGGCGCGTCATTCTTCTCTCAAGCAGCGCCGCCGAAGAGGGCAGCTCGTAGTTCACAATGCAGTCGATCCTGTCCAGACCCTCGCCGACAGCTCCCATGCCGTCCATACCGATTATGACCCTCGGGTAGACCGTGCTGTCGTCCACGCGGAATTTCCTCTTGATGTCCTCCGCGCGGAAGAGCTCGCCCTTTGCGGCACGGATTATACCGTCGTTATGATAAACGCAGCTCAGCACCTTTCTGAGGAAGTCCACCGTGTTCCTGTCGCAGCAGTATACGACAGCGCGGCGGTTCTCTTCCTTGAGGATATCCTCCATCAGCTTTAAGAAACTGTCCAGCTTTTTATCAAACGACCTTAAGTCCTCCACGTCGGAGCGGGTGTAAACGCTCTTCTGATAAATGCGCTTGTAAGCCTCGCAATCGTACTCCTCAAAGATATTTCCGCCGTAGCGATACACGGGATTTCCCGTCAGCAGATCTATCTTTCTGCGCAGGCTGCTCACCACGTCACCATCAAAGCTGTAATCGCACAAAGAGATATTGCGCTTGAGCTCTCCCGTATAGACCCGCCTGTCAAAGTATCTCATAGCCGCGCAGTCCTCGTCGAACTCCGACACTACCATGCCGAACGCGAGATACTCCGTCTGCTCCGCCAGCGACTCGTCCTTCAGTATGCCGGAGATAAGCCCCGCCAGCCTGTTTCTGTCCTCGTCGGTCTTAGCGGGAAAAGGCGCGGTAACAAGCAGCTTTTCGCTTTTCCAGCGAATATTCTTTTTGTAGTAATCGTAGTCGGGAACAGAGGTGTTCTGCTACTCGTCGATCACAATAA
>CAMWLH010000434.1 GCA_947175045.1 uncultured Clostridia bacterium
ACTGAAGCA
This sequence comes from uncultured Clostridia bacterium, assembly GCA_947175045.1. Lineage (GTDB taxonomy): Bacteria > Bacillota > Clostridia > Oscillospirales > Ruminococcaceae > CAG-115. The sequence goes on from CAMWLH010000434.1 coordinate 10, forward strand.
ATTGCCTGCTTTGACGGCAAGCTCTGTTACGCTCTTCCTACAGACCACGGAACGGAACTGCTTTGCATGGACATTAAATCGGGACAGTCAGAGCGGCTGTGCGAGATCGACGGCTTATACAGCGTGAACAATCTGGAGATAACCGATGGCAGCGCGTATATTCTCGGGCGTGACGCTTCGAGGGCAAACATAAAGGGAGCGTATTTTGATGAATTCGGAATGTACGAATACAACGGCGAGCATATATACAAGGTATCTCTTGAAAGCGGGGAGATAACTGCGGGCGGAGTTGATTTTCCGCAGGCGTTTTCGGCGCTAAACGGCGATGTGTTGGTGTACGCAGCGGACGAAGACGGTTTTTATTTCACCGATTTTGACGGCGAAAAAAAGAGCTATAACGATCTGGGCAGCATTACCGCGTTGGAGCTCTACGATAAGGACAAATTCATTTTCAGCTCAAATGAAGTAATTTTCAAGCTTAGCTCCGCGACAGCGAACCACAGTGACGGTATGGCTGAGATACTCGAAAATGTTATTGTTACAAAAGGGAACGACGTGCGTTATGAGGGCGGCTTCGGCTTTATCCGTAATCTGTATGGTAATGAAATGGAAGGCGGAGTGATAGGACGCTTCAATATCTCCGACTACATAAAGCCAAATAATAAGGTGCGCTTTATTTCGGCGGAATACTCTTTCGACGAGCCGTTCGGGTGCGGCTATGTGATCGAGCAGCGCGAGCTTGACAGCGAGAGTTTCGCTCTTACCGTGCTGTCGCAGGACCCGGGATATGATTTGTGCATTATAAATTCGGTTCAGGACTACTCCGCGAATATTCGCGGCAAGGGCTCGTTCTACCCTCTGAATGATGTTGACGGCGTCGCGGAGTATCTTGAAAGCTGTTTCCCCTACGTCAAGGAGACTGCCTATACCGACAGCGGCGAGATATGGATGCTTCCCGTTTTGCTGAACGCGGGGGCTGTGTACTACAGTCCCGAGAATTGCGGCGCAGCGGGAGTTGCGATAACGGAGGATATGCTGTACGAGGATTTTATCGAACAGTGCAGAAAGGCTTCGGAAAGTGTTTTTTCCGACGGCTATTCCGCTCACTGCTATCAGCTTACGCAGAACATGCTGTTGAGCTACCTTTCGACGAACACGAACTTTGACACGGAGATTTTCAAAAACTTCGCGGTGTTCTCCAAGGAAAACGCCAATATATCGAGCTTTCCCGCCTATATGCCGATAGCGTGCAATGCGGAGAACGAGTTGTTTTACGGCGGAGCGGGCGGATTCCTGTTCGGTTACAGCTTTGGCAGCAGCCGTCAGACCGACTTCGCAGAATTGGATTTTCTCAGAGCCTGCGCCGCGCCACGGCTTGAAGGCATCACGAAGAACGCTGTGACCTGTGCGTTTATAACCGTAAACCCCGGTTCTTCTAATATTGAGGCGGCGCTTGATTATATCGGCTCGCTCGCGAGGTATCTTTCAACGCAGAAAAACTCGCTGATACTTTCCGACAAGTCGCTGTATTCCGACACCGAATATATGCGCGATCTTTATAGCATTTATGAAAACGGGCAGATATGCTTCAACGTTTCCTCCGAGATAATTTTTGACGACTATATCAGATATTGCTCCGATGAGATCGATTTAGAGAGCCTGATATCGGAGGCTGACAGAAAGTATAGCGCTTACTTGAACGAGTGATCAACATGAAAAAACATCTGAAATGGAACACCAAATGCAAGCTCTGTCTGTTGCCGAGCATAATCGGAACGGCTGTGTTTTTTGTCGTCCCGTATCTGCGCGTGCTGTATTATTCGCTGATCGACAGTCAGTTCAAGCGGAATTTCGTATGGCTCGACAACTACATCGAAACGCTTCAAAACAAGTATTTTCAATTGGCACTGAAAAATTCGCTGCTGATAATTCTGATCGCCGTGCCGATCTTGATAGTTCTCGCGCTGATAATTTCGCTGGCGTTGTCCTACGGTATAAAGTGGGTCCGCAAGACACAGTTTGCTTTTGTGCTGCCGATGGTTATCCCGACCGCAAGCATTGTGCTTATCTGGCGCGGGGTGTTCGCGGACAGTACCACGGCGCTGCCGATGTACCTGCTGTTTATCTGGAAAAATATCGGAATTTGTATCGTTCTGCTGACCGCCGCGTTTACTTCAATAGAGCGCTCGATATTTGAAGCCGCGAGATTGGACGGCGCGAACAGCTTCATTCTGCACACAAAGATCACCATTCAAATGATAGCGCCGACCGTGTTTTTCACGGTTCTGCTGTCGATCGTCAACAGTTTTAAGATATTCAAGGAAAGCTACCTCTACTACGCCACGAATTATCCTCCCGACCACTCATATACGCTGCAATATTACATGAACAATAACTTTCTGAAGCTCGATTATCAGAGCCTCGCGACCTCTGCGGTACTGACCTCGATACTCGTTTTCGGGATCGTAATGGCGGGCATGGCGATTCAGCGGAGGTACAACAGATGAGGAAAATAAACTCGTTTGTGTTTACTGTTCTCGCTTTGGTTTTTGTGCTTCCCGTT
>CAMWLH010000435.1 GCA_947175045.1 uncultured Clostridia bacterium
GTATATTTATTTATAGTATAGACGGGAGTATTCCTCCGCTCCAGTTCCGCAGAAAGCCGCCCGCAGAGCTCCCTTCTGAGCGAGTTGAGCGCCGCCGCGGGAACATACAAGCCCTCGCCCACCTCCGCAGTGATGTTTCCCGCTTTGAATTGAGTACCGCCAAGCTTCGCCATGCGTCCGCACACACTTTCGGCGGTGGTGGGAGCGCTTTGCGCGGCTTGCGGCGGCTCGCCCTCGACGCTCACGGTGATATCACCGCAGCTTGCCGAAGAGTACAGCCTGTCGGGGGCAACCTTCACACGGATATCGGCGGCAAACCGCGGCAGCTCGTCCTTATAGAGCGCTTTGATACCGTTAAGCGCCCGCGCGGAGCTCTCCACGTCCTCTTTCCCGCGAACGCCCCGCATATCCCGCATATCCCCGCTGAAATAGCCCTCGGTAAGCCCCCCGCGCGAAAAAATATCCCTTAAGCGCTCCCCGTCAAATTCCTCGCCGTTAAGAGACTTATAGCAGGCGTCCACCGCACAGGCGACGTATTCGGGGCGCTTCATTCTGCCCTCGATTTTATATGAGGCTACCCCCATCTCCGCAAATTCCGGCAAATGCCCGATAAGCGAGCTGTCCTTAAGCGAGAGCACATTATGCCTGTCCTCAAAAGAGAAATCCAAGCGGCACGGCTGGGCGCAAAGCCCGCGGTTGCCGCTTCTGCCGCCGAAAAGGCTGCTCATATAGCACTGCCCGCTTATGCAGACGCACAGAGCGCCATGGACAAAGACCTCCGTTTCAATAGTGGAGCTTTCGGTGATCCTCCCGATCTGCTCCGCAGAGAGCTCCCGTCCGAGTACCACCCGTGAGAAGCCCAGCTCCGCCGCCGCCCTTGCGCCCTCAACGCTGTTGAGTGTCATCTGCGTTGAAGCGTGCCGCGGCATTTCCGGGCATATCCTTTCCGCCAGAGCCGCCGCCCCCAAATCTTGAATAATAAGTCCGTCAACGCCGCATTTCGCCGCCGTTTCAATGCACTCCGCAAGCTCGGTGAACTCACTGTCGTACACCAGCGTATTCAGTGCCGTATAGAGCTTCACGCCTCTTTTGTGGCACTCGCGGCAAGCTGTTTCAAGCTCTTCGGCGGAAAAATTTTCGGCGTTTTTACGCGCCGAAAATTTTTTCAATCCCACATAAATTGCGTCCGCGCCGCAGTTAAGCGCCGCGGAAAGACTCTCAAAGCTCCCGCAGGGGGCTAAAATCTCGTTCATAATGTAAGCTGACCGTCCTCTAATATCTCGTTTATCTGCTTTTCAAGCGAGGCGTTTGTTTTTTGCAGCGCGGTGATCTCCTTGGAAAGCTCGCTGTTTTTGGCGGTAAACTCCTCTATCCGCTTACGGAGCTCGTCAATGGTGTTCTCGTTTTCCTGTGCCGCTTCGCTGCCCGCTTTCAGCGCCGCGTTCTCGCTTTCGATCTGCGAGTAGCTTACCATAAGCTCGTCATACTTCCTCGCGCTTTCCTCCAGCAGGGTGTTTTCCTCTTTTAGCTGAGTGACAGCGCCCTCCGACACGGCGAGCTTCTCCGAAAGCTCCTTTACCTTTGCGGAGCTGTCCTGCTTTTTCAGCTCCTCGATCTGCTTAGCCAGCTCGCCGTTCTGCGCCTTAAGCTCGTCGAGCTGCTTGCGCGAGCCCTCGGCGGCGCTCTTTTCGGCTTCCTTTATCTTCTTGGTGAGCTGCTCGTTTTCCTCTTTCATAGCGGCGACCTGCACCGCCTGGGTCTTGAGCTCGTCTATCTGGCGCTCCAACTCGGCGGCTCTGTTCTGCTGCTTGTCCAACATTTCGGCGCTGTCCTTGAGCGCCGCTGCGAGACGGCTGTTTTTCTCCTCCAGCTCCTCCGACAGCTTAAGCGATACCGCCAAGTCGCGTTTTGCTGTATCGCCCTCCGCCGCCTTTGCCTCCGATACCTTTAGCGCGCCCGCAAGCTGCTGGATATCGCCCTCCAGCTTCTTATACTTCTTTTTGAGTTCCGCAAGCTCCGCGCTCTCCCTTTTCAGCGCGGAGTGCTCCGCCGCGGCAGCTTTTGCTGCCTCCTCGCCCTTTTCAAGCTCCGTCACCCTTGCCTGAACCTGCGCCATCTTCGCCTTGAACTCCGATATCTCACCCGCGTAATTCAGCGCCGTAAGCACAGCCGCGTCCGCCTTTTCGCGGGAATCGTCGCTGCTGCAAAAATCCTTTATACATTTCTCGACCGCGGCGGCGTCCGCCATGAGCTGCCTTACATTATCCGTAATAAGCCGATAGCTCTTACCGCATATCGCGACCGTTATCTTTTCGTTAAGCATTTCAAGCCTCCTGATTAAAATTTGAATTATCCGTTTTGCGAAAAAAATACGCTTTCGCGCCGGCTTGCGGAAAATTCCTGCGCGGGCCTTATGTCGCTGCTTGCTGACACTGCTTTGCTGTGCGGGATAAGCGTTGCTCCTTGCGGGCGCCGCTTATGCCGCCGGGTTATTATTCTGTAATGACTTTTCAACCGTTCCGCTTTTCACGCGACATTGCCCGGCATTTATATACTACTTACTATTATAT
>CAMWLH010000436.1 GCA_947175045.1 uncultured Clostridia bacterium
CGCCTTCGGCGGGTTCCGTTAGCCTAGATTTAAAAGCTCCGCCCGCTTCGCGGGCTGCGCTTTCAAATCGGCTTGCGAAAAATTCCTGCGTCATTATTACGTCGCTATAACTTTTTATACAGACTGAACGGGTACAGCGTCTGCCGTACCCGTTTTATTTTATAAACAAAAGAAATCTACACCGTGATATCAAGCAAATTTCCCGCCATATTCTGCATATCGATAAGTCCCACATTAAAGCGCTCGTCCTGCTTAGCGCGCGTAACGGTAGTAGTTTCTCCGCCTGAAACATAGGAATCGCCGCACTCGGGGCATATGCCGGTTTTGATCCTGACGCTCTGATATACTATCTCCTTGCCCTCGCGCTCCGCCTTGGCGCGGTTGCGCGTAACGTGCTCCTGCTCGTGACCGCGCACGGCGGACTCCGCACTGCCCGCGCTGACCTTAGACGGGCTCTTGAATGATACCCCGGGATCGTCTGAGCCGTCTTGGTATTTTCTGTTCTTACAGGTCTCGCACTCGCCGTCGTCGGACTTTATTTTGTCCATACGCCCGCGAAGATTTGCTATCCTGTCCTCAAGGTTGCCTATCTTTCTGTCGAGCAGTCTTGAATCGGAGGATTCCTGCTCCCTGCGGTATTTTTCCAGTTCCTTTTCAAGGCGCTTTATCGTATCCTCTTTTCCGCCCGAGGAGGGATTGCGCGAAAAATTATTTACCGATGGCAAAAAGCCCGTTCCGATAGTTGCCGACATATGATCACTCCTTTTAATTCTTGTTTGTATTATATCACGGTTTCTATAAAAAGTCAATATAATTTTCATTTTTTACAATACAAGCCGCATATCTATTTCAGAGCCTCCGACTTCTGCCGCCATACATATCGATTTACGTCTGTCCATTTTATCACCCTCTTTATTTTAGCATGAAACGGCGGTTTTTGCACGACTTTTTTTATCGTCTTTTTGATCATATATTATGGCAAAATCATAAGATCGGGAGCCGCTCCGCGCAGCTCCCGCCATACTTATGAAAACATCGCCGTGGAGAGATACCTCTCGCCTGTGTCAGGCAGGACCACCACGATATTCTTTCCCTTGTTCTCGGGGCGCTTCGCGAGCTGTATAGCCGCCCAGAGCGCCGCTCCCGAGGAAATCCCCACCAGAACGCCCTCGGTCTTTGCGATAAGCCGCCCCGCCTCGAACGCGTCCTCATTCTCAACGGGAATTATCTCGTCGTATATGCTCGTATCCAGCGTATCGGGAACAAATCCCGCGCCTATACCCTGTATCTTATGCGCGCCCGCCTTGCCCTCGGAAAGCACGGGTGAGCTTTTCGGCTCAACGGCGACCACCTTTATGTCGGGCTTCTTCGACTTCAACAGCCTGCCCGTGCCGCTTATCGTGCCGCCCGTGCCTACTCCCGCAACAAAAATATCAACCGCGCCGTTGGCGTCCTCCCATATCTCAACGCCGGTAGTCCGCTCATGCACTGCGGGGTTCACGGGGTTCACGAACTGCCCGGGAATAAAGCTGTCGGGTATCTCCTTTGAGAGCTCCTCCGCCTTGGCTATCGCGCCCTTCATGCCCTGCGCACCGTCCGTCAGCACCAGTTCCGCGCCGTATGCCTTCATCAGATTTCTACGCTCCACGCTCATGGTCTCGGGCATTGTGATGATTATGCGGTACCCCTTCGCCGCAGCTATCGCGGAAAGCCCTATGCCCGTGTTCCCGCTGGTAGGCTCGATTATAACGCTGCCCTTTTTCAGCGCCCCGCGCCGCTCCGCGTCCTCTATCATAGCCCCGGCTACCCTGTCCTTTACGCTGCCCCCGGGATTGAAAAGCTCCAGCTTGGCGAGAATTTTCGCCTCCAGCCCCTCGCTCTCCTCTATCCTTGTAAGTTCCATCAGCGGGGTTCTCCCCACAAGCTCGGTCACGGATTTGTAGATCATAATATACCTCCTTATTTATATTTGAATTTTTCCGCTACCCCCCCGCCACAGCTCACTCCGCTGCGTGGAGCAAGTCAAATCGGGCTCTCGCGAAAAATTTCCTGCGTAAGCGAAACAAACCATATCGCTCTGCCTATATTCAGATTATAGCACTTTATTCCTACAATGTCAATAGGCTTTTGGGACTTTATACAAAAAAGATGCCGATATAACGCCAGCAGACCGCAAAAAATTTCTTTAAATCATTTGATAAGGGCAACATAAAACCCACGCAGGAAATTTTTCGCGAGAGCATGGGTGACGCGCAGCAAAGCGGAGCGTTACCCGCGCGGATCGCGGAAAATTTCTTTTAAATAGACTAAAAAGTATAATAAATTGGCAAGATTATGCACGAAAATAACATAAAATCCACTTGCAAAAAAAGAGTTTTTGTGATATATTATAAATAAGGTATTCCGCACGGAATACAACTGAAATCGAAAGGAAAGAAAACCAATGAATAATGTTCCCGAAATCAAGGTCGGCATTGTTGCCGTTTCCCGCGACTGCTTCCCCGAGAGCCTTTCCGTAAACAGAAGAAAGGCGCTGGTAAAGGCTTACGCCGACAAATATG
>CAMWLH010000437.1 GCA_947175045.1 uncultured Clostridia bacterium
GCATTGGCGGTCATTGCCAGAATGGGGATATTCGCAAGCTCCCTGTTTTCAAGAGCACGGATAGCTTTTGTAGCGTCGTAGCCGTTCATAACAGGCATCTGCACGTCCATAAGTATTATCTGATAATATCCGGGCTGTGATCTTTCCAGCATATCCACAGCAATTTGTCCGTTGTCCGCGACCTCCACCGCAAATCCCGCCTCGCCCAGGATAGCCGCGGCTATCTCCTGGTTGAGCTCGTTGTCCTCCGCCATAAGAATGCGCCCCGAGCGCATTTTTACCGTGTTTCCGCGGGCTTCAATCTTTTCGTCGGAATCTATCAGAGAATAAAGGCAGCTCCTAAGCTCACTCATAAACAGCGGCTTAACACAGAACGCGGACACTCCCTCGCTCGTCTCCTCGCCGGAATCGGTCCAGTCGTAGGCTGTCATTATTATGATGGGGTTGTTATCCTTTTTCAGCCCCCGCACAAGCTCGATACCGTTCATATCCGACAGCTTTTCATCTACGACAAATACCTCATAGTTTTCCAGCTTAGCCTTGTAAAGAGCCTCTGCGCCCGAGAATGTCCACTGCGCGTCGAGACCCATCTGCCTAAGCATACCCGCAATATCGTCGCATACCGACGGAGCTCCGCATACTACCAGCGCTCTGCGGTTCTCCAGCTCGGGAATAAGGCGGGGCTTTTCTCCCTCGGAGTTCAGACGGAACATAAATCTTACCGTGATCTCCGTGCCCTTGCCCTGAGTGCTCTTGACCTCGATGGTTCCTTCCATCATATCCACGATATTTTTGGTTATCGCCATTCCGAGCCCCGTGCCCTGGATACCGCTTATGGTGGAGTTGCGCTCTCTTTCAAACGGCTCGAAGATATGCTTTACAAATTCCTCGCTCATACCTATGCCGTTGTCGGCTATTACAAATTTATAGCAGGCGATACCGTTGTCGTTGACCTTTATTTCGGTAACGCTGACGTTAACCTTTCCGCCGTCGTTGGTATATTTTACGGCGTTGCTGAGAAGATTTACCAGTACCTGGTTGAGCCGCAGCTTGTCGCAGAATATCTCCTCGTCCTCTATGTTTACGGTGTCCACATGAAGCTCGATATGCTTTGCGCGGGCGTTTGCGTGTACGATATTCTGAAGCCCGTGGAGTATCTCGGGAAGAGAGCACGGCTGTTCGTCGAGATGCATTTTGCCGCTTTCTATCCTGCTCATATCGAGAACGTCGTTTATAAGATTCAGAAGATGATTTCCCGAGCCCATGATTTTTTTGAGGTATTCCTCCACCTGCTCCCGCTTGTCAATATGAGTGAGCGCAAGGTTGGTGAACCCGACTATCGCGTTCATCGGAGTGCGGATATCATGGGACATATTCGACAGGAAAGCGCTCTTTGCCTTGTTGGCGTTGTTCGCCTGTAAAAGCGCGTCTTCAAGAAGAGTGTTTTTCTCTTTTTCGATACGCATAGCCTCATCGACGCTGTGAAAGCCCATTACCACGCCGCGTCTGTCCGTCCAGTCGCCCATGCGCACTATCTTTACTTGAAAATACTCCATTGGCGCATTCGGTTGAGGTGCTCCCTGATAAATTATGCTGAAGATCATCTTGCTCTCCAGTGCTTTTTTAAGATTATCGCGGTTGAGCGCCTCTCTGAGGTTTTCTTTGTCCTCCTCGTGAACGTAGTTGTCAATATAGTTTTTCATATCCCTGTCAAAGCGCATATTGGCAGGAAAGCCCATGGTATCGTCGTCGCGGCGGAGAACATGTCCCTTATCCGTGTCCAGGTCAAAATAGCATACCAAGCTGTAATCCAGACTAAGCGCCTGGATCATCTCGTTTTGCAGACGCTCCTTGCTGAGCTCGCGCGTCTTTTGATCTGTGAAGTCAAGCAGAAAGCGCTGATACAGCAGCTCGCCGTTTTCCTTGATGATCTTTATATTGCCCATTACATGAAGCATACGCCCGTCGGTATGCTTTACGCGGTACTCCACGTTTACGCTGTCGCCCTCCTTGCTGAGAGAGCCGATGCGTTCGCGCAGCATTTCACTGTCCTCGTCCACAACGGAGGACGCAACTGTCTTGAAGCCCGCCGCAACCATATCATCCTTGGATTTATAGCCAAGTATTTTCAGCGCTGCGTCGTTTATACTGATTATCTGCGAGCCGTCCAGCGTGTGGCAGATAATGCCGCAGTCAAGAGAGGTGAAAATGGTTTCGAGAGTGTGGCTCTTTCTTTCGATCTCGCGCTTGTATTTCTGCTCCTGAGTTACGTCTACCGCCACGCCCACCGTGCCCATGACCGAGCCGTCAAAATCGAACAGCGGGGATTTATAGGTGGTGAGGACTCGCTTGCCCTCGCCGGTATCGATTATTTCCTCGGATACGCAGGTAGTGCGGCTCTCCATGACCTTGTTTTCGCTTTCTATGCAGGCGGGGTCGTCCTTTTCCACGTCCCATATGTAAGCGTGACCGCGTCCCTCTACCTGCTCTTTAGTCTTGCGTACAGTCTTGCAAAAGCTGTCGTTTACCTTTTCGTGGATGCCGTTCCTGTTCTTATACCA
>CAMWLH010000438.1 GCA_947175045.1 uncultured Clostridia bacterium
TTCCCCGATAACAGGATTGAGATTGAGTACCTTTTGCGCTCGTTCTTCTGATAGGTTCTGTACAGACAAAAATTTTCATCAATTTATCACAATTGTTTTTTGTCTTGTACTTGACATACGGGTGCCTGAGGTCATGAAATCTTACTTTTGGGCAGCCCGCTCGCTCCAGCATAATCTGCAATCGTTTGCGAACCGCTGACGGATTTTTTGTTTTCGTATTATCCAGTGGCGATGGGAAAATCCACTCGGAGTCCACGGTTTTCTTATATTCTGACAAGATTTGAAGAAGCGACGGCGGCAGTATTATCGTCCGTATGGATGCTTTTGTTTTGGGTTCGGAGATTACCTGCTCTCCGTTTAACACATTGACCTGTCGTTCTATCCGAAGTTCTCCGGTCGTAAAGTCGAGGTCGCTCCATTTTAGGGCGAGTATCTCCCCGCGGCGCATTCCCGTTCCGAGTTCAAGCAGAAAGAGTTCGTAATAGCCTTCTTCTTTTGCGCGGTTAAGAAATCTGATGACCTCGCTCTGTGTAAGTACTTTCATTTCACGAGATTTTTTCGGTGGAAGTTTACAGCCTATCGCAGGATTAGTTCTAAGCAAACCCTCTTGAACCGCTTTTTCAAGTGCCGAGCGACAGTTGGCGTGTATCGCTCGGATTACTCTGTCGGATAATCCTGCACCGTATGCTTCTACCCTTATTCTCCGACCGCCGGATTTTGTTCGTGCGTAGAACTGCTGTAAGTCGGATTGGGTTAGTTTGTTAAGAGGTATCGCTCCAATTTCGGGAATAATGTGGCTATAAATTCTGCTTTCATATTCAAGCTGTGTTGTCAGTCTTATAGTATGTTTGCAATAAGTCTGATACCAGAAGTCTACCCACTCTCCGAATGGCATTTCGGAATTTATCTTTTCGGTAGGCTTGCCATACTTTTCTTTAAGAGTTTCAAGTTTTTCTGTGCATTCCGTTTTTGTTTTGGCGGTGACATTTTTGGTTATGGGTAATCCCTTATCGTCGTAGCCGACAACAATTCGCCCCTCCCAACGCCCATCTTTTCTCAATCTCAAAGTGCCTTCGCCTTGTTTTCTGCGTTTAGCCAAGTTTCATTCCTCCTATTATATCGTCCATAAAGCTGCCTACGATTTTCGCGGCATTTTTCTGCATATCCGTCGTGACGTGAGTATACGTGTCAAGCGTGAAGCTGGCGTTCGTATGCCCTAAAATTCCCGACAAGGTTTTCGCGTCAACACCGCCCGCTATCGCGTGGGTCGCGAATGTATGGCGCAGGTCATGGAAACGTATCAGCGGCAGCTCTGCTTTTTTGAGAAGCACTTTCAAGTGTGTATATGCGCTTTGCGGATTGAGAGGTTCTTCGGGGCAATAGAAGTTTGGAAATATCCAATTGCCGACAGCATTTTCTTTTCGTTTTGCAAGTAATTCGACTGTACTTGGTGGAAGCAGAATTTCTCGCATACCCGTTTCTGTTTTGGTTTCGCCGATTGGGAGAACGCCGTTCTTAATTCTTCCTACGCTGCGGCGAATTTTGAGTTTGCCGTTCTTTTCATCGAAATCTTCCCACCGCAGTCCGCATATCTCGCCTCGGCGCAGTCCTGTTGTGAGTTCTGTGTAGAAGAAATCATACCACCGTTCATCAGATTTTATAACTTCCATAAATCTCTCGAGCTGCTCGTCATTCAAGATTTGCTTGGCAGGGTAATTGTTTTTCGGAATGGTCGTTCCGTTGGTCGGATTATTTACGATTAGCCGCTGTTTTAATGCTGTTTCAAGAGATTCGTGTAGCAGCATATGAATTTTTCTGACCATGCTGTCGGCAAGTTCCGTTCCTCGAGTCTTATCGGGATTTACTCTGCCTTGCTTTTTGACAGTGTTGTAGAATTTTTGAATTTCATTCGTTGTAAGCGTTGACAATGGTCGGTTACCCAAATATGGTTTTATCTGATGTTCGATCAGTGATTTATATGCCGACAGCGTTCCCTCTCTTACTGTGAAGATCATGAACTCGCTGATCCACTTGTCAAGCCATTCACCGAGAGTCATATTACAGTCCTCGCTTAGATCGGCATCGCGATACATTTCAATCTTGTCATGCAGCTTTTGAGTAAGCTCTGCTTGGGTTTTGGCGAGTACATATCTGTATATCGGCTCGCCGTTGTTTTTGTGACCAACTACGATCCTGCCCTCCCAGCGCCCGTCATCGCGCTTGCGAACCATTCCGTCGCCTGACGGTCTGCGTTTTGCCATAGACAGCACCTCCTTTGTAACCACACATCATACCACATTTTCCCGAACAAATCCAGTGCTCAAAACGTAAAATTTTGCCCGTCGTTTTTGACATCTTTGACAGTATGATCTGTCTTGATTCCGAGAGCTCGCTTCTTATGTTCGATTTTGGATTTCAGCTTGGAATCAATCTGATTATTTAATTTTGCCTGTCTTTGTTGATATGAATTATTCATCATACCGCCAAGTGCCCGTATCCATAAGGTAACCATATTGGTGACCTTAGAATTTGAAATCTCAAAATCATTATCGC
>CAMWLH010000439.1 GCA_947175045.1 uncultured Clostridia bacterium
TTTTGAAATTTTTTAAAATAATCTAATTCAGGTCAACCTTTATATACAGTCTGAAGAACGTTGCAAAGCAACGTTCTTGTGGTGCGAAAAATTTTTTTAGATAATGCGAAAATATTTTTTTATCGGGAGTTAATATGTATCAGAATACTGAGATGATGAAAAAACTGGACGAGTTTCTGACGGAGGTTCAGAAGCCCGCGTCGTACATAGGCGGCGAGGTGGGCGCGGTCGTCAAGGACAAGGACAAGGTGGACGTGCGGTTCGCGTTCTGCTTCCCGGATACTTATGAGATAGGAATGTCCCATCTGGGAATGAAGATACTGTACGGGCTGAAAAACAGCGTGCCGAACTACTGGTGCGAGCGGGTATTTATGCCGCTGCCCGATATGGAGGAGCAGATGCGCCGCCGCGGTATACCGCTGTACGCGCTGGAAAGTCTCGATCCCATAAAGGATTTTGATTTTATAGGTTTTACGGTGCAGTATGAGATGTGCTACACCACTATACCGGAGATGCTCGATCTGGCGGGGCTGCCCGTACTTTCGGCGGAGCGGGAGGGACTTGCTCCCATTGTTATGGCGGGAGGTCCCTGCGTGTGCAATGCGGAGCCCCTGGTTGATTTTATCGATCTGTTCGCGATAGGCGAGGGCGAGGAAATGAATCTGGAGCTTATGCGGCTGATGGAGCGGTGTAAAACCGAGGGCTGCTCCAAAAAGGAATTTTTGAGGAGAGCCGCGCAGATAGAGGGGATATACGTTCCCTCGCTGTACGACGTGAGCTATAACGAGGACGGAACTGTAAAGGAGATACTGCCGAAGGAGGGGGCTCCCGCTAAAGTCAAAAAGCGCATCGTTCCCGATTTCGACAAGGCTTACTCCCCCGACAGCTTTGTCGTGCCCTTTACGGGAATAGTTCACGACAGGGCGGTCGTGGAGGTTCTGCGCGGGTGCATACGCGGGTGTCGGTTCTGCCAGGCGGGGTATATCTACCGACCGTTCCGTGAGCGGAAAAAGTCGACGATACTCAAGAGCACAAGGGCGCTCTGCGAAAGCACCGGGTATGACGAGGTGTCGCTGTCGTCGCTATCAACAAGCGATTTTAAGGATATCGAGGGGCTGCTGGGCGATCTCACGGAATACACCACCAAAGAGGGCATAAACCTCTCGCTGCCGTCGCTCAGAGTGGACAGGTTCAGCGATGAGGTGCTCAAAAAGATAAGCGACGTGCGCAGGAGCGGGCTTACGTTCGCGCCCGAGGCGGGCACGCAGCGGCTGCGGGACGTCATCAACAAAAACGTCACCGAGCAGAACGTGCTGGACAGCGTTAAAATAGCCTTTGAGGGGGGCTACACCAACATAAAGCTGTATTTTATGCTGGGACTTCCCACGGAGACCCTCGAGGATATAGAGGGTATCTATAATCTGGCCAAAAAGGTGATAGACCAATACTACGACAATCCCAACCGCAAAAAGGGAAAGCCGCCGTCGGTGTCTATATCCCTTTCGACGTTTATACCGAAGCCCTTTACCCCCTTTGAATTCGAGCCGCAGGCGGACGAGGAAGCTATCCGCGAGCGCCAGAAGCACCTCATGAGCTTTATCACCGACAAGAAGATCACCGTCAGCCGCTCCAAGTACCCTCTCTCACTGATGGAAGCCGTGTTGGCGCGGGGCGACAGGCGGGTCGGCAGGGCGATATATCTCGCGTGGAAAAAGGGCTGCAAGCTGGAGGGCTGGGACGAGCATTTCGATTTTGAAAAGTGGCGCGAGGCTTTCGAGGAGTGCGGGCTGGATATGAGCTTTTATGCCAACAGAAAGCGCGGCTACGACGAGATAGCCCCGTGGAGCCATATAAATATGCTGGTGAGCCACGAGTTTATGGTAAGGGAGAACCAACGCGCTCACGAGGGGCTTTGCACCCCAAACTGCCGCGAAAAGTGCTCCGACTGCGGCGTGATACAGAATGTGGGAGGTGAGTGCTGCCGTGCCATGCGTTAACACAAGAGCCTTTTTTTCAAAAAAGGGCAGGGCGAAATATATCTCGGCGATAGATCTAAACAACTGTGTGCTGCGCGCGGTGCGCCGAAGCAGGCTGCCTGTGTGGAAAACCGAGGGGTTCAATCCCCACACCTACGTCGCGTTCGTGCTGCCGCTTTCGCTGGGGCAGGAGGGGGAGCGCGAGGCTATGGATTTCCGATTGCTGGAGGATATTCCCTATGATGTGGTGGCGGAACGGCTCAACAACGCGCTGCCGCCCGATATTCGGGTGAGCGGGGTCGCCGCTCCGATCCACAAAAATTCCGACATTGGGTCGGCGGAATATCGCATTGAAACGGGTATCGATGAGGTGAAGCTGGCAGAATTTCTGGCACGGGAGGAAATTCTTGTTGAAAAGAGAACTAAAAAAGGCGTTACCGCCGTTGATCTTAAGCCGCTGATATACAAGGCGGAATTTTTTGAGGGAGGTCTTTCGGTTCGCCTGCCCGCGGGAAACGAGCTTAATATCAACCCCACGCTGCTGATGGACGCATATTGGAAGTACAGCGAAATAT
>CAMWLH010000440.1 GCA_947175045.1 uncultured Clostridia bacterium
CTCGTCCGCGAAAAGAATTTTCGGCTCGTTTAGCACAGCGCGCACAATTCCGACGCGCTGTGCCTCGCCGCCGGAAAGCTGGTTTGGATATTTCTTCTGCATTTCCTCAGTAAGCCCGACTTTTGCGAGCAGTTCCTTCACCCTTTTGATCAGCTCGGGGGAGTTTTTCTGCACGGCAAATGCGCCCGTCAGCACATTGTCAAGGACGCTCTGATTTTCGAGCAGATAGATGCCCTGAAAGACGAATCCGCAGTTTTTTCTCCGAAACACCGCAAGCTGATCGTTCGAATAGTCCTGAATCTCAGTGTCACCGAAGAATACCTTTCCCAAAGTGGGCTTATCCATTCCCGAAAGCGCATAGAGCAGGGTCGACTTGCCCGAACCCGAAGCGCCCATGATGACAGTAAAATCGCCCTCCATGATCTCCAAATCGAGGTTCTTGATAACGTGCTGCTGCGTGGCGCCGTTTGAAAAAGACTTGCACAGCTTTTCTGTATGCAAAATAGGGATCATATATAACACCACCTTTCAAATACATGATTGTTGTATCCAATGGTAGTTATTATACATGATCCCGTTCATGATTTCCTTGCCAGAATCTTGTTAAATTCTTGTCTTTTTCTTAACTGAGCGGAATAAGCAGCGTTACGCACAGCCCGTTTTCACTCCTGACAGATAGCTCTCCGCCCATTTTATCCATGAGTATCCTTGCGATATACAGACCTAAACCGCTGCCTTCCTTGCCGCCATGTTGCTTTCCTCGGTAGAATTTGTTGGTGATAAGCTCTATCTCATCTTCAGAAATGCCCAAGCCGCTGTCACTGATCGACACCTCAAGAAAGCGCTCATCAAGACGGAAAGAAATGTCTATGGGAGTACCTGCGTATTTGTAAGAATTGGATATGATATTGCCAATAACCTGCGACAAACGCAGCTTGTCAATATGAACAATGACCTGCGGTATTTCGGATATACGCACAAGCCCTCTGTCATCGTATTCGGAAACGATCTCACCTATAACAGCGCTATTTTCGTCCGAGCATTCTACCTTGAACGCACCTAAGTCCTCCAAAGTTGAAGAAAACAGGTCGTTGACAAGCAACGCTATTTCATCCGCTCTTTTATAGATGTTATTCATCTTCACGATCATATCTTCCGTGACTGTTATTTCCTGTCCCTCATTCTGAGAGAATACCGCCGCCATCAGCTCAGATGTGAGTTTAATACCCGTCACAGGCGTCTTCAGGTCGTGAGAAAGCGACGCAATAAGCTCACGCTCTTTTTTCTGCAAGGAAAGCTCTCTTGCCCTAGATGTTTTCAGCTCCTCCCGCATGATATCAAAGCTCTCCGAAAAAACGCCGAACATATTGCCCTTATCCATTTCAAGAGGTCGGTCAAGGTCGCCTGCCGCCACATAAGATGCAAAATCTTTCATCTTAGCAAATGGGAGTATGATCGTTTTGCGGATATACACCCCGAAAGCCGCCGCCACACCGATCAGGAGAAAACCGCATACACAGTAAACAGCGATGATATTTGTACGCAGATGGTCGAAATGCTTCTTGCTGTCTGTAAGTACGACACTGCCTGTTATCTGATTATTTTCTATGATATAGGTATAGGGATAACGCCGCTTCATTGCCGTCTGAACGGTTATCACTTCTGAACAGTTGAAACGGTTATCATAAATAACATTCCCGTTTATGTCAAGTATTACATATTCCCGTTCCGGTGCTGTGTTTTCAGGCGGCATATCGTCCAGAACCATCTTATGCGCAATCTCATTGAGCAAAAGCACATCATAATTATTTTGTGAAAAATCATCTGTGCCGGTGATCTTCACAACAGCAAACAGCCCGACAGCGAGCAACAGGACAAGAAGCACCATAAATCTGTAATATCCCTTCATAGTGCTGTCTCTTCCATCATGTAGCCCACACCCCATACAGTTTTTATGAGCTGTGGTTCTTTGGGGTCAGCTTCAATCTTTTCACGCAGATGCCGGATATGTACGGCGATCGTACCCTCGTTGATATTTTCATCCTCCCACACGTCTCTGAGCAGATCGTCCTTTGAAACGACCCTGCCCCTGTTTGTGTAAAGATAATACAGCAGCTTGTATTCCAGTGCTTTGAGGGTGATCTCCCCGCCATCTGCAATGATCCTGTGAATATCTGTGTTAAGGTACACTTCACCTGTCAGTTTAACAAGACCGTCCTCTTTCTGCTGAAAATTCCGGACAGCGTGCGGATTATTCCGTGTCCTGTCGTATCTTAAAACGGCGGCTTTCACCTTGGCAAGCAGGACGTTTAGCGTATAGGGCTTTTTGATATAATCATCGCCGCCTATGTTCAGAGCGATAAGCACATCATCATCACTTGTTCGGGCGCTTATGAAGAATATCGGCAGGTCATAGTTTTCCCGTATCTTCCTGCAAAGATCGAAGCCTGATTTTTCTCCAAGATTGATATCAAGCAAGAGCAATGAAACATCGTGTTTTTCAAGAAAAGCTACCGCATCAGCATAGCTTGTTACATAGGAAGTCTT
>CAMWLH010000441.1 GCA_947175045.1 uncultured Clostridia bacterium
GTTCACATACACCGATATTATCATAAAATCCGCCGTGCTTTGGTCGACCGTGAAGTTCAGATCCACCTGCACAAAGGTCTTAACGAGAGTGTTGAACTCAAAATCCGCTGCTATTATCGGCTCGTTTTTCACCGCCAGCATTTTATCGTTGACGTGCTTGCTGTACATCGTTCCTACCGATTTGCGTAGCTCCGCGAGCAGCTTTTCGAGATCGTCCGTGCGCGGAGCGGCGTCGGAGTAGGTCTTGTTCTTTGAGTAAAGCCGAGCTGTCAGTCCGCCGTCGTAATGATACTCCACCTCGCTCACCATCAAAGGGTACAGCAGCCCCTTTTCCAGCAGCTGTATCTTTTCTCCCGCCTCGATAAACGGCATACCCTGCATTTCTATTTCCGCACCGAAGAATGAAAAGGGCTTGAACAGAGCGTACAGCGAATCCAGGCGCATTTGGGTCATTATCGGGTTATAAAGCTCCAGCGTGGATATCTCCGCGCCCTCGCCAGATATAAGAAGCTCGTTCTCGGTCTCCGCCTTGATGCAGGTCACCACCGAGCGCCCCATATTCCGCTGTATGCTCATGCAGTTTTTCTCGTCTATCACAAACTCTCCGTCGACATATTCCCGCATGACCAGCCTGCCCAGCTTGTCTATCTTGGCGCATGCGCGGTTCATTGCAGCTATATAGCCTATCATATCTCTCACGGAGCATTCGGGTATTTTTTCCACCGTATAAGTAAGCCCCTTGTCCTCGCAGATAAGCCCCGTCTGTGCGCATATCTCCCCAAGTATATTCACCGTATCCGTCGGCAGCGGGAGAGCACTCACATAGTCCGTATCAAGACTGTACATCTTATCATAGCAGACTATCGACGCATATCCATCTCTGATATAGCGCCTTGACACATAAAATATCCCAAGCGGACACCATTCCTCATTATCAAAGCTGATATAGGGCATAACCCTATCCTTTGCGCCTATCTCTCCGCTGTATTTTACAACAAAATAAAATCTGTTCGCGCAGGTCGTGCCGATAGTGAACCAGTCGGGGTGAGCCACGTCGTCGAAATCGAACTCGATTATCCTGTCGTCGAGAAATACTTCGGGAACGCTTGTGGTGCTCCCCACCTCTATTCTGCAATATACATGGCGGCCATTCTGCCGCGCGAGCTCCGTAAACCTTTCCGATACCTCCACCTCAAATCACCTCATCTTTGCTTTAAATGCAGCTTGACGCCGCTGTACATAATAACTCCGTTTACTTCGGTAATAGTTGGGGCGGGCTCATCGCTGACGTGAAATTCCTCGGTTATCTCCCCCTCGGGAGCGTCGATAGTTACCGTAACAAATATTTCCGCGGTGAGCCTGCGCAGCTCTTTAAGTTCTTTTTCGGTGAGCAGCCCGAAAACCGCGTCCACCTCATATTTTCTGTTTACCAGATCGATCAGCAGATCGCCCTGAGTGTTGTATCTTAGTTCCGTGCGGCGGGTGTCGCGTTCAATGTTAAGCTCCGCGACCTTGTCGAACACGGTATCGTTGATTTTGATTTGCAATTCTGTGTGCCTCCTGTTTTGATGTAGCCTTGGTTCGCGATTGCTCCCGGTCTGCCGCGCCGCTACTTCTCCCTGCGCGCCTTTTTAGAGTTGTATTGTCTTTCAAGCTCTCTGCTGCCCTGCCGTATGAGCTTAGCGAGATTGTAGCTTTCGCGAACCGCGGACATTCCCGCAGACGGTGTTTTCGGTGAATATCCCTCTTTGTTATCCTTGCCCAAGCACTCACCCCCTTACCCTCTGAACCGCCCGCTTATTTTTCGGGCAGTAATGGTATAATGGTGCGGATCGACAGCGCAGTACCGCTTTACCTTGATGATCTCGAAGCGCTCCCCATGGTATTCCGCCTGCATTCCCGCCGTAAAATCCACATAGCTCGGGCGGGAATTTTCGCAGTCATAATAAATGGTGATCTCCGTAGTATCGCGCGTGTGCGCGGAATTAAAATCCGTCACCGAGTTTGTCCTGTCAACGCGGACATTCACGATCTCGGTTTCCATGTACCCCGAGGAAGTGGGCTCGTACAGAGTTATTGCGTCCCCGAGAAGCTCGTCGGGAATAGGCTTTATGATCATTCTCTCACCTCCGCCGCGCCGAAAAGACAGCCTGCCGCCCTAAGAAGACTTACCACCACGGTATCCGTTTCAAAGGGCTGCACGATCTCCTCCGTGTTGCTCCCCGACCCGTTCGAGCTGCTGCCCGAACTGCTGCCCGAACTGCTCCCGGAGCTCGACCCCGACGATACCGAATAGGAAAAATCACCTATCGTCACCTTTTCGGAACTTTCACTGCTCTGTGAGCTGCCGGAGCTTTCGCTGCCGCTCGACGAGCCCGCCGTTCCCGTTGCCGCGCCGCTGTTCTCCGCGCGGCTGATCTCATACCTTAGCAAAGCCTGCGTCTGGAATCCGCACGCCTGCTTCACATATTCCGCGGACTTTCCGCCTTTAATAGCCGTCTGTATCGCTATTCCGCCCGTAAGCCCGTTCACAAC
>CAMWLH010000442.1 GCA_947175045.1 uncultured Clostridia bacterium
CGGAGCTTTTACAGCGCGGTAGGCGAACGAAGTTCGCCGGTGCGAAAAAATTTTTCTAAATAAGGAGGCAAAATGGCAAAGAAGCAGTTATCGCCCGCGGAGACCGCGTTTTTCTGCGAGCAGCTATCCTCGATGCTTAAGGCGGGAATGCAGCTCAACGACGGGCTTGAAATTCTTGCGCTGGATATAGACGACGGACGGGTCAGGAAGATATGTGACACGCTGTCAAAGGCGCTGGACGGCGGGAATCCTTTACATAATGCGATGGAGCAGACGGGGGTGTTCCCCGAGTACGCGGTGAATATGGTGAAGATAGGCACGGTGTCGGGACGGCTGGACGATGTTCTGGACGGGCTGTCGGAGTATTACGAGAACCGCGGGAATATGCTGAGCGCGATAAGGAATGCGGTGCTTCACCCGTTTATGCTGCTGGTGATGATGACGGCGGTGATCATTGTGCTGGTGGCGCAGGTCATACCGATGTTTTCGGATATTTTCGCGCGCTTTGACAGCAGCGTGAGCGAGTCGGTGGACGCGACGGTGAATTTCGCGCTTAATACGGGAACGGTGATAATGACGGTGCTGCTGGTTATTATTGGAATCGCGGCGGTGACGGCGGTGCTGGCGGGATTTGCGCCCGTGCGCAGAGCATTGGTGCGTGCGGCTTCCTATATTCCGGGGATAAGGACGCTTTCGCGGCGGTTCGCGCAGGCGCAGCTCGCTAACGCGATGAATGTTATGGTGTCCGCGGGAATAGCGCCCGAGGAGGCTTTGGACAACGCGCTGCTGCTTATCGGCGACAGCAGGCTTTACGCGCAGATATCGGAGTGCAGAAAGCGAGTGCTGGAGGGGGAATCCTTCGCGGACGCGGTGTGCGCGTCGAATATGTTCCCCGCGATATACGGGAGGACGCTAAAGATAGCGTATGTGTCGGGCTCGTTTGACAAGACATGGAAGAGGATCAGCGAGCGCTGCACGGAGCAGGCAGAAAATACCGCGTCGAATCTGATAGCGTTTATCGAGCCCGCAATGATAGTGGTGCTGGCGGCAATAATCGGATCTATTCTGCTGACGATAATGATACCGCTGATGAATATAATGTCGGTGCTGGGCTAGTGGTTAGAGGCAAGAGGCAAGATCAGAGCGGTTTCGCGTCGGCAGAGGGCAACGCAAAGACCACGCAGAAAAGCAACGCAGGCAAAGAGCAACATAACGACCACGCAGGAATTTTCCGCAAGCCGCTGTGGAAGCGAAACGGAGCTTTTACGGCGAGCCAGCATACTCCGACGCGAAGCGTCTGAGTATGCGGTGCGGAAAATTCAAATTTAAATAATTTACCCGGAGCAACATATCAAAAGCATCTATCAGGAGAAGATAATGAGAAATTTTATAAAGAATATCCCCTGGGCGGCTGCGGGGTCAATGCTGCTGTTCGCGGCGCTGATAGTGTGGTTCGTTGCGGCGCTGTCGGGGGCGGGAAATGCCTCGGAGGAGCAGACGCTGACGGAGATAAAGCAGTCGGTGGAAAACGGGATAACCATGTGCTATTCGATCGAGGGAGCGTACCCCGAAAGCATAGATTATCTGAGGGAGAGCTATGGGGTGGTATACGACGCGGAGAGGTATATCGTGCATTATGAGAGCTTAGCCGCGAATATACGTCCCTCGGTGACAGTGATCGAAAGGAAGTCGTAAGATGGCGGGCATTGACGGACGCAAGGGCGCGGGCAGATCGGATATTGTCGGAACGGTGGGGAGTATGCTGCTGTTTCTGGTGTTTACGCTGTGTATGCTGGTGATAATCGCCGCCGCCGCCAGCACCTACGCGGGGATCAGCTCGGGGTTTGACAAGAGCTTTACGAGCTCCGCTTCGCTGAGGTATCTGTCCAATAAGATACGAGGCGCGGAAAGCTATGAGATAATCGAGAACGGAACGGGTATCGCGGCGGTGAACGGCGGGATAACCTGCGTGATATATTATAAGGACGGGGGATTGTACGAAAAGAACGTTTCCTCCGCGGAAAGCGCCGCGGCGGGCGGCGGAGATAAAATATTCGATATTGACGGGCTGGAGATAAGGCAGGAGAACGGGCTTTATAAAATATCCGTAAGCTATGAGGAGGAAAGCTCGTCGGTGTTTATCGGGGGCAGGTGAGGAAACTGAAAGCGATAAAAACGGTTCAGCCGAAAAAGCCGTCTAATCTTTTTCTGGTTGAAATGATAATAGCAATGCTGTTTTTCAGCGTTTCGGGCGCGGTGATACTTAATGTGTTCGCGGCGGCGGACGGAAAAATGCGCCGCAGCGCGGCAGGGGACAGCGCCATGCTGTGCGCCCAGTCCTGCGCGGAGGTGTACTCAATCAAAGGAAGCGCGGAGGAAATGGCGGAGACGGTTTTCGGGGAGTTCACGGCGCGGGAGGACGGAGCGCTGAGCGTTACCCTCGACAAAAACTGCAAGCCGTCGGAGGAGGGCGCGATAACTCTGATAATAAGGGAAACCGAGGAGGA
>CAMWLH010000443.1 GCA_947175045.1 uncultured Clostridia bacterium
TCCGCTTTTTTCGGTTTGAGAAACATTGTCCATCTAATTTTCATTGCCCTTAGCACTTTGAGTGGTGTTTTGCTCTTCTCTATTTTTTTACATGGACTAATGCTGCCTTTATTGTGTAGCTCTATAATAAAGTATCCTGCGGAAAGGGCTTCCGATTAAAAGGGCGTGGATTCTGATCGGAAGTAAATGCTGCCTTATTTATGATGATCTATGCCAACGTTCCGGCAGCAAGGGCAATCATAACCACGCGTAAAACGCGTGGTTTGCACAGGCGCTTCAAGCACCTGGTACCGGCTTGCGCCTGAAGGCGCACTGAAAAGTCCTGGCAACCGCATCTTATTCACGAGCAGCCGCTTAAGCGGCTGTTCTCAGTCTGTATAGAAACCCCACTATCTCGAAGAAAGTGGAGTTAAAAATTAAGAGGCGACAGAAAAGTGACAGCAAAAGAAACAAAAAGCAAAATAATTGCAAAAATGCCACTTGTGGAGGGCATATTTTTTGAGATTCATGGCAACAAACTTAAGCCTGACCCATCCGAGATTGCGAGTCAAGCCGCGAAGATATGTAAACCTCATTGCGCATTTTTCTTTTGCGTCGGCGAACACCCGCTCAATCGTTTCCTTGCGCAGATCGTAAAGTTTTCGAAAAGACGGCGTGTGTCGGTAATCCTCAACGAGTTCAAGATAATCAATCCAAATGTGCTTTTCAACGATTTTTACGCTGTTTCTGCTTTCGGTACATTTGGATTTTGAAGGGCAATTCTCACAGATTTTAGGATCACTTTTGAATTGGCGGCAACCTTCACGGGTGGTAGTTGTGTACTTTAAAACATTGTTTTCGGGGCAAAGTATGCAGTCAAAATACTCATCATAAACGAACTCATGCGGTCTGAAAAAGCCGTTCTTACCCATCGGACGCTTGTACGGAAGCACAGGTATTCTGCCGTCATCAACAACCCGTTTGGCTATCCAATGTGTTTTGTAACCGGCATCGGCAACAATATGTTTCATCTCGGGAAACGCTTCGCAAAGCCTGTCATAAAGCCCATCGAATGCAACGCTGTCATGAACGTTCCCGGGATTTAAAGTAACATCAAGCACATATCCATTCTTGTCACAAGCAGTCTGCGCGGTGTAGGCAAAGCATTTCTTGTGTTCGCCTTTGTGAAAAACTCCGCACTCCGGGTCGGTGGCAGATTGGTTCACAGTCTTTTCTTTTGGCGGTTTGTTATTGTTGTCAAACGGCTTTTTCCGTGGTCATCGCAGTCTTGATTGATCTCTTCAAGGAGCTTCTCGCCGTATACTTTGGCAGCCTCGGGAATGGCTTTCTTGGCCGCTTTTTTCATGTTTGCGTTCGCTTTAATGTGTGTTCCGTCAATGAATACAGTTTCGGGCGACAGATACCCCGCCTTGTTTATCTCACTAAGTATCCAATTGAACACACGCTCAACAGTTTCCTCTGTAAACCGATGGCAAAAGTTGTTGCTAAGAGTTGTGAAATGCGACGTTCTTTCCGATAGCGAATAACCCAGAAACCATCTGTATGCGACATTCAAGCTGATCTCATCTGCCGTTCTGCGCAGCGACGATATTCCATACAAATGCTGAATAATTGCGATTTTAAACAGCACAACCGGATCCGTACTCGGTCTGCCGTTGTTTTTGCAGTACAGATCCTCAACTATTTCGTAAATCTTTGTGAAATCCACTGCTGCATCAATTTTTCGCTGCAAATGATTTTTCGGCACTAGATCGTCTATGTAGATTATCTCGCCCTGATTTCTTCCGTCGTTTCCTTTGCTCAACATTTTTATCACCTTACTATATTATACCATATTAAATCAAAAAAGTCCAGCTTTTACTGGACTTTTTTCTACAGACTGAGTGCCTGTCCGTATAACCGGACAGGCGCTTAATTTAACTGTAACGCCAAGTATACAAGCTAAAAAAGTAACACCTTGAAAGAGGACAGAACTTTTCTTATAACGAGTAGCAAATCTTCGGTTATTCTTTAGCTTTAGGAAGAGGTTTTCAACAGCTTACATTATATCATTTTATTACAAGAACAAGTTTTAAAAAACAGTATAATCAGTTTTCCTCCAGCCAGCGCATAGCCATATAAGCATAAACAGCACTTCCTTTGGACAAAGCCTTTTCGTCAAATCTTACCATAGGGTGGTGCTGGGGATAGCAGAATCCGTCTTTCGGATGCCCTGCCGCAAGCGCAAGCATGATCGACGGGACTTGCCTGCTTATAAAGGCAAAATCCTCCGAACCGGAAGCCCCTGAACCTC
Source organism: uncultured Clostridia bacterium (assembly GCA_947175045.1). GTDB lineage: Bacteria > Bacillota > Clostridia > Oscillospirales > Ruminococcaceae > CAG-115. Next base: position 2,294 of record CAMWLH010000443.1, read on the forward strand.
CCATTGCCGCCGACAGGGCTTTTTCTTTTCCCAGCAGCTCTGTGGCATATCTTTCTACGCATTCGGACAACGCCTTATCATTCAACAAAGAGGGACAGCCCCCGTCAAGAGGGGTTTTGGCGGTACAGCGGAATGCCGATGCGATACCCGATGATATCTCCTCTATCCGCTTTATAACAAAGCTGCGCACATTATCGTCAAAGGTGCGTATAC